>DATART010000044.1:0-6202 GCA_036264035.1 Thermoanaerobaculia bacterium
GGCTACGAGATCGTGGAAGTCGGCTGGACGAACGACGGCCGCATCGATACGGAAGCTCTTCGCGCGGCCTGCACGAGCGACGTCTTCGCCGTGGCCATCCAGTCGCCAAACTTCCTCGGCGTGATCGAGGACTACGACGCGGTCGCGCAGATTGCTGACGCCGCCGGAGCCGTCAAGATTGCCGTCATTGCCGAAGCCACCTCCCTCGGCATCCTCACTCCGCCCGGCGCGCACGGATTCGACATCGCCGTCGGCGAAGGTCAGGCCTGGGGCGTGCCGACGCAGTACGGCGGGCCGTTCGTCGGCTTCATGGTCGTGAAAGATGCGTTGAAGCGGCACATGCCGGGACGCCTCGTCGGCGAGACGGTCGACGTCGACGGCAAGCGCGCGTACGTGCTCACCCTCGCCACGCGTGAGCAACATATCCGCAGGGGGAAGGCGACCTCGAATATCTGCACGAACGAGGCGCTGATCGCGCTGGCCGCGAACATGTACCTCTCGCTCATGGGCAAGGAAGGGCTGCGCGAAGTCGGCCAGCAGTGCCTGAGCAAGGCCGCGTATCTGCGCGGCGAACTGCAGAAGATCGGATCGGTGATCCTTCCGTTCAGCGGTCCGATCTACAACGAGTTCGTGGTGCGCACGCCGTTCCCGGCCGCGGAAATCCTGGCCGATCTCGAACACGAAAAAATCCTCGGTGGCATTCCGCTGGGCCAGTTCTATGACGGGCATGACAACGATTTCCTGGTAGCCGTCACGGAGCTGCACACGCGCGAAAATCTCCATCACTTCGTCGCCGTCCTGACCGCGGCGATTTCGAGGGAGCGGCGATGACGACGACTCTGACGCCTCTCATCTTCGAGCACTCGAAGCGCGGCCGCCGCGGCTATCGCCTTCCGGCTCTTGACGTTCCGGAGGCGGCGGAGTTGCCGGCGTCGCTGATGCGCGACGAGATCGCGGACGAAGTCGAAGTCTCCGAGGTCGACGTCATCCGTCATTTCACGCGGCTGTCGAAACTGAATGTGTCGATCGATGCAGGCCTGTATCCGCTCGGCTCGTGCACGATGAAGCACAACCCGCGGCTGAACGAGGAGATCGCGCGCACGCCGGGTTTCGCGCTGTCGCATCCGCTGCAGCCCGACCACCAGGTGCAGGGCAACCTCGCGCTGCTGTGGCACATCGAGCGGACGCTGATGGAGATCTTCGGCATGCCGCGCGTGACGCTGCAGCCGGTGGCCGGCGCGCACGGCGAGCTGACCGGCATCCTCATGGTGCACAAGGCGCTGGCGAAATCCGGGAACGCGCGCAAGTACATCCTGATCCCCGATTCCGCGCACGGCACGAACCCGGCCTCGGCGGCCTTCGCCGGTTACCAGATCAAGGAGTTGAAATCGAACAGCCGAGGGACGGTTGATATCGACACGCTCGTGGCCGCGGTGACCGAGGATGTGGCGGCGCTGATGATCACCGTGCCGAACACGCTCGGCGTTTTCGAGACGGACATCAAAAAATTCGCAGACATCCTTCACGAGAAGGGCGCGTACCTCTACTGCGACGGCGCGAATCTCAACTCCTTCGTCGGCATCGCCCGTCCCGGCGACATGGGCATCGACGTCATCCACTCGAATCTCCACAAGACGTTTTCGACGCCGCACGGCGGCGGCGGTCCGGGCGCGGGGCCGGTGGGTGTCTCACAAACGCTCGTGCCGTTCCTTCCGACGCCGACCGTCGAACAGCGGGAAGACGGGACGTACTACCTCGATCACGGTCATCCTGATTCGATCGGCCGCGTGCGCGCGTTCAACGGCAACTTCAATGTGCTAGTCCGCGCGCTGACGTACATGCGGTCGATGGGACCGGACGGCTTGCGCCGCATCGCGCAGATCGCGGTGCTCAATGCGAATTACATTCGCGCGCGCCTGCGCGGCTCGTATCACCTCCCGTACGACGCGCCGTCGCTGCACGAGGTCGTCTTCAGCGACAAACTGCAGACGGCGAAAGACGTCCATACCCTCGACATCGCCAAACGGCTGATGGACTACGGCTTCCATCCGCCGACGATCTACTTCCCGCTCATCGTCGCCGGCGCGCTGATGATCGAGCCGACCGAGAGCGAGCCGAAGGAAGAACTCGACGCGTTCTGCGACGCGATGATCGCCATCGCGCGCGAGTGCGAAGAGCGCCCCGAACTGGTGCGCAGCGCGCCGCACACGACGCCGGTAAGAAGGCTGGACGAAGCAAGGGCGGCGCGGCAGCCGGTGCTGCGCTGGAAGCGCTAACTCGATTTTCTCAGTCGTGCCGAGCCTCACCGGCACAGACAAGAGTGTCTGTTCTGTGCCACGTTGATCCTGCCGTACTTGGGCGATGCCGGTTCTCGGGAGAGCGCGTGTGGCACAGACACTCTTGTCTGTGCTGTGGCAAGTTCCAGTGCCTGATTTTGCTAACCCTTGCTTCGGCGCTTCGCGTTGTGCTCATGGCAGGAACTGTGCGGTATCACCGCAGACCCTGCGTCTACGCGCGGAGTAAACTGAGAAAACCTTGCGTCCCTACGACGACGAAGATACCGACGATTTCAACAAGACGCTTTCCATGCGCCGCATGCCGGAGCCTCCGACGACGTTCTCCGACAAGCGCGCAACGCAGGATCGGCGCGGGCAGTCGCAGTCGCGGATTCTCTTCATCACCGTCGTCGTCATCGCCATCCTGTATCTGGCGAAACCGGTCTGCGTTCCGATCGCGCTGGCCATTCTGTTCGCGTTCCTGTTGACGCCGATCGTGTCGCTGCTCGAGCGCACGCTACTTCGGCGCACCGGGGCGATCGTCCTGTCGCTCGGACTGATCGTGACGGGGCTGGGCTTCGGCGGCTGGTGGCTGTCTCAGCAGTTCAACGACATCGCCAAAGAGTTTGCGGAAGCGGCCAGCAGCGGCAAGATCGAGCAGAAGCTGAAGTTCCTGAAGCGCAGTCCCGGCGGTACGTTCGCGATCGTCGAACGGACGCTGCAGCGCGTCACCGACGCCACCGCCGACAAACAGGACAAGCCCGATCTGAAGGTTCGCGTAATTCCTGATCGCCGCAACTTTGCGGATCGATACAAGACACTCGCGCCGACCGTGGAGTTGATCGCCGCGGCCTTCCTCGTCGTCGTGCTGGTCTTCTTCCTCCTGCAGGATCGGGAACAGATGCGCGACAAGATGCTGCGGCTGGCCGGCCGCGCGCATCTCACCGTCACAACGCAGGCGATTGGCGAGACCTCCGATCGCATCAGCCGCTACCTGCTGACCATCGCGTTGCTCAACGTCGGATTCGGCGTCCTGATCTGGTTCGGACTTTTCCTTTTGAAGGTTCCGCACGCACCGCTGTGGGGCGTGATGGCAGGGCTCTTCCGTTTCGTTCCGTACGTCGGCGCGGTGCTCAGCGCGACGTTGCCGACGTTCCTCTCCATCGCTGTTTTTCCAAACTGGTATGTGCCGCTGGCAGTGCTCGGACTGTTCGTCCTGACCGATCAGCTCATCGGTGGATTCGTCGAGCCGATCGTGGTCGGACATCGCGTCGGCGTCTCTCCCATCGCGCTCCTGGTCTCGGCGATTTTCTGGGGCTGGCTGTGGGGACCGGTCGGGCTGCTGCTGGCCACGCCGATCTCCGTCTGCCTCACCGTCGGCGGCGAATTCATCCCGGCATTGCGCATCTTTTCAATCATGTTCGGCGCCGAGGATCCGCTGGAGGGATATCTCAGTTTCTACAACCGGCTGCTGCTGCGCGACCGCACCGGCGCGATCGCCATCGCCGACCGCCACGCCGAGAGCGACACGATGGAGGAGATGTTCTCCGACCTCTTCATCCCGACGCTGACGTTCGCGCAGGAGGAGCTGGACCGGAAACGCATCACGCCCGCGAACGATCACTTCATCAAGGATGTGATCCGCGAACTGATCATCCGCTACGGCGACCGCAACGCGGGTCCAGCCGACTCCGAGCGCCACATCGTGGCCGTTTCCGTCGCCGGCGAGCGCCTCTCCCTCGGCACTCTGATGCTGACGCAGTTGCTGCGCGAGGAAGGCTTTGCCATCGATTACTTCACCGATCTGCCCGACGCCGAGCTGCTTTCGTTCATCCACGAGGTGATGCCGGAGGCGGTCTTCGTTTCCTGCACGAATCCCGATCACCTGCAGGCCGGCCACGGATTGCTGCAACTCCTCGCGGCCAGCTTCCCCGATCTGATGATCGTCGCGGGCGGCTCCGCCTTCGCCGGCGATCGCAACACGACGCTCGCGGCAGGTGCGACGTACGTCCCGAGCACGCTCACCGAGGCGAAGGAAGATTTCCTGACGCGCCGGAAGGCCGCCCGCAGAAAGTCGTCCCGCTCGATGACATTCAGTGGGACAAGATTCCGTGTTCCTCCCTCGGCCTGAAAAGGCTTATCACCGCAAAGACACAAAGGACACAAAGAAAATCTCTTTGTGATCTTTGTGCCTTTGTGGTGATAAGCCTTTACCCCGGCGGCCACCCGAAGTTGCGGCCGCCTAACAGGTGGATGTGGATGTGGAACACGGTCTGGCCCGCTGCTTCACCGTGATTGACCACCAGTCGATAGCCGTCCGCGTTGAGCTGCAGGTTTCGCGCGATCTGCGTCGCGCGAACGATGGTCATTCCGATGATGTTCGATTCGTTTTCATCGAGATCGTCCAGCGTCGAAATGTGCGTGCGGGGAATGACCAGCACGTGCGTCGGCGCCTGCGGATTGATGTCGTTGAAGGCGATGGCGACGTCGTCTTCGAACACCTTCTTCGCCGGGATTTCGCCGCTGATGATGCGGCAGAAGAGGCAACGGTCGTTTGCGGCCATGGCTGCGGATGATACGACGATCCATTACGATTGACGGCCGATGAGCGGCGACACACTGATGGCCATCGGCGCAGTTCTGATCGCGTGCGGTGCGACGGCGGCCACCATCTGCATCGCCATGCTCGCCGCCGCGAACGAGTGGCCTGTCGCCGTGACCGTGCCGCTGGCGGAAGGGCAGTGGGTGTCCATCGACACCGCCGGTGAATACTCGGTCCGCGGCGATACCGCCGGCAAGTTCACATTAGTCTTCGTCGGTCTTCGTTTCACGCTGCAGGCCGCGAACGGCACCGAAGTGATCGGCTTCCGTCCGCCCGGCCACAGCCGCGGCCCGAACGGCGTTCCGCTCTGGCGTTTTGTCGTGCCGGTGGCAGGCTCGTACTACCTTCGCGTCTGGGGATTGCGCGATCGCGATCTGACGCCGTTCCAGTTGATGTTCCTTCGCGTGCTTCCGTTCAAAGGGTGGGGCTACCTCGGCGGGCTCGCGATCGGAGGCGCTTGCTTCCTCGGCGGATTGCTCATGATGATCTGGCGAGGATGACTACCCGTTCGATGCCCGCAAGATCGTTGATGACGTCGATGGTTTCGTAGCCGCGCGCGACGGCGCGAACGTCGGCGAGCTGGCCGAATCCAATCTCGAGCATCACGACCGGGGCACCACGCGCGCCGAGGATTCGCTCGATCATCTCGGTGCCGCGCGGCCCGGGCGTCAACGCGATCCGCGGCTCGTGATCGCGGACTTCGGTTGCAAGTTGCTCGTAGTCGCCGCGCGGGATGTACGGAGGATTGGCGACGATAAGATCGAACTCGCCACGGATCGCATCGAATGCATCGGACGCGGCGAAGAGCACGTTCGCTTCATGCGCACGGGCATTACGTTTCGCGACAGCGAGCGCCGCTACTGAAACATCGATCGATGCGACTTCCAGATCCTGCCGCTCGCGCTCGATCGTGATCGCGACACATCCGCTGCCCGATCCGACGTCGAGTACCCGCGCTCCTTTTGCCGCACGCGCGATTGCTGTTTCCACGAGCAGCTCCGTCTCGGGGCGCGGAATGAGCACGCGATCGTCGACGAAAAACTCGCGTCCGAAGAACTCCGCGCGTTGCCGGATGTACTGCAGCGGCTCGCCGTTCATCCTTCGCCGCACCAGCGCCTCGATCGGCGCCGGATCGATGCGCTCCTCGCCATGCGCGAACAGCCACGCGGTCGTGCGGCCGGTGATGTCCGCGAGGAGCACGTCAACGTCGCGCGGATTGGCGACCAGCGCGCGAAGGCGCGCGCGGAGGGCGGCGATCGTTTTCCCTGTCATCCACCCTGTCATCCTGAGCCGCCGTAGCTGCGCAGGCGAAGCCGAAGCAGCG
>DATART010000046.1:0-5369 GCA_036264035.1 Thermoanaerobaculia bacterium
GGACCTGATCGCCGAGATTGGCTCCGCCCTGGAACGGACCGTCGATCAATACAACAAAGCCATCCGCTCCATCGACACGCGCCTCTGGCCAAAGGGACAGGAAATGCAGCGCATGGCCGGCAGCGGCAAAGAGCTGGAGCCGCTGTCGCAGGTCGACACCGTGCCGCTTGAGTCATCGAAACTGCGCCTGACGATGCAGGGCGAAGAGCCGGCGGAAGTGCTGCCGTTTGGGGGGTGAGCGATTTTCACGCGGAGACGCGAAGACGCGGAGAAATGCACTGCACTCTCCGCGCCTCCGCGTCTCCGCGTGAAAGCACTTGTGCTATTCTCGCGCGCCATGAACGCCCCCACCTGCGAGGTAAACGAGTCGACGGTTCGTCCGGTCGACTCGTCGCTTTGGCTGTAGCCGCCCGTCCTTAACCTCGCCTCGATGGTGTAGCGCCTGATCCCGTCTCTTCCGCGCGTGACGTTCAGGAGCTTCCCATGATCACCGTCGTCGATAACTACGATTCGTTCACGTACAACCTGGTCCAGCAGATCGAACGGATCTCCGCGTTCGAGCTGCAGGTCGTCCGCAACGATCGCTTCGACGTTGATGCGCTGCTCGATCAGGAACCGGAGGCGATCGTGATCTCGCCCGGGCCGGGAACGCCGGCGCGCGCGGGACGCATCCTCGAACTGATCCGCACCAACGACTCCATCCCGCTCCTCGGCATCTGTCTCGGACATCAGGCCATCGGCGAGGCGTTCGGCGCGCGCATCGTCCGCGGGCGCGTCCCGGTCCACGGAAAATTGAGCGAAGTGCGCCACGAAAAGCGCGGACTCTTCGCGGGTTGCCCGACGCCGATGCAGACGGCACGCTACCACTCGCTCGTCGTCGATCGCGATTCGATGCCGGACGACTTGCGCATCGATGCGGAGACCGACGACGGCGTGGTCATGGCCATCGCCCATCGCGACCGGCCGATCTACGGAATCCAGTTCCATCCCGAGTCGTACGGAACCGAGGGCGGCGACAAACTGATCGCGAATTTCCTGGCGGAGGTGCGCCAGTGATCGACGTCGCCATCCGCCGCATCGTCGACGGCCAGCACCTCGGCCGCGACGAAATGCACGAGGTCTTTGGTGAAGTGATGGACGGCCGAGCCACTGATACGCAAAAAAGCGCCCTACTCATCGCGCTGCGGATGAAAGGCGAAACGGCGGACGAGATCACCGGCGCCGCAATGGCGATGCGCGAGCGCGTAACGCCGCTGACCGTCGATCGCGATCGCATCATCGACACCTGCGGCACCGGCGGCGACGGACGCGGCACGTTCAATGTGTCGACGGTCGCCGCGATCGTGGCGGCCGGCGCGGGCGCGTCGGTGGCCAAGCACGGCAATCGCGCAGTGTCGTCATCGTGCGGCAGCGCGGACGTTCTCTCCGCCCTCGGCGTGAACATCGATCTCGATGCCGCACGGATGAGCGACGTCCTCAAACGAACGGGAATCTCATTCCTCTTCGCGCCGAAGCTGCATCCGGCAATGGGAGCCGTGGCCGCGATCCGCCGCGAGCTCGGCGTCCGCACGATCTTCAACGTTCTCGGACCGCTGACCAACCCCGCCTTCGCGCGGCGGCAAGTGCTCGGCGTCTACTCACTCCACCTCGTCGATTTACTCGCCAGAGTCCTGCTCGCCCTCGGCGCCGATCACGCGATGGTCGTGCACAGCCGCGACGGACTCGACGAAATCTCGATGTCCGCCCCGACGCATGTCTGCGAAGTGCGCGACGGCGAGTTGCGAAGTTACGAATTGACGCCGGAGGAAATCGGAATCGAACGCCACGCGCTCGATGCAATCGCAGGCGGCGACGCGCGCGAGAACGCGCGGATCGCGCGCGAAATCCTCGCCGGCGGCAACGGCGCGCGCCGCGAGATCGTCGCGGCCAACGCCGGCGCGGCGTTGTTCGTCTCCGGTGCGGCGGACTCGATCCGCGAAGGCGTAACGATGGCGCGCGAAGCGATCGCCAGCGGCGCCGCCATGGCGAAACTGCAGGAGCTCGTGGCGGTGACGAATGAGTAGCGCCTACCTTTTCGCCACAACACGAAGAAAGTCTCTTTGTGATCTTTGTGTCTTTGTGGTGGAAAGCCTTTTTGCGGCCGAGGGTTCTACCCGATGACCATCCTCGACAACATCGTCGCCCGCACACGTGCGCGCCTCGGCAGTGAACCTCCGGTCGACTTCGAGGCCGCGGAGACCGCCGCGCTAAACCGCACGCCGTTTGGGTTTACGGCGGCGTTGCGGCGCGACCGCATCAATGTCATCGCTGAAATCAAATCTGCATCTCCCTCGGCTGGAACGATTGTGGACGATCCAGAAGTGGAGGAGATCGCTTCGTACTACGACGAAGGCGGCGCCGCTGCCATCTCCGTTGTCACCGAGCCGGACTTTTTTCGCGGTTCGCGCGAGTGGATCGAACGCGCCGCGATCGCGAGCATGCTGCCGGTCCTGATGAAAGATTTCATCATCGACGAATCCCAACTGATCCGCGGCGTTGCTGCGGGCGCGAGCGCGATCCTTCTCCTCGCATCGCTGCTCGATGCGAACCAGATTCGCGACTTCATCCACTGCCTCGATGCGTACTCATGCGACGCGCTCGTGGAAGTCCACGATGAAAAAGAACTGGAACGCGCGGTCGACGGAGGCGCGCGCATCATCGGCGTCAACAATCGCAACCTGCGCGATTTCTCCGTCGACCTCGGCGCCTCGGAACGGCTGGCAAAACAGATTCCGCACGGCATCCTTCGCGTGGCCGAAAGCGGGATCAAAACGCGCGCGGACATCGATCGGCTTCGCGCCGCCGGCTTCGACGCCTTTCTCGTCGGCGAATCGCTGCTGCGACAGAACGACCGCGCGGCGGCAGTGCGGCAACTGGTATCCGGATCATGACCAAAATCAAAATCTGCGGCATCACCAACGAGGCTGACGCGCTGTTTTGCGCTGAGGCCGGCGCCGACTTTCTCGGATTCATTTTTGTTCCGTCGTCGCCGAGGCATGTCGGTCCGGAAAAGGCAGGGGAGATTGTGAGGCGGTTGCGCGAGATGCCGAGTCCACCGAAGATCGTCGGCGTTTTTCAGGACGTATCGGCCGATTACGTCAACGAAATCCGTAACGTCGTCGGTTTCGATCTCGTGCAACTGCACGGCATCGAGAGCGATGACTTCATTCGCGAGATCGCGATCCCCGCGATCAAGACGCTGCACGTCGGCGGCACGCTGCCGGACACGCACGCGACGCCGAACGCGGCCTGGCTGCTGTTCGACACGTTCGACGAGCGGCGCAGCGGCGGCACCGGCCGGCGCTTCGACTGGTCGCTGCTGGCGACGTACGAACGGTCGAAGCCATTCTTCCTTTCCGGCGGACTGACGCCCGAGAACGTCGTGGCCGCGGTGAGCATGGTGCGGCCGGATGCGATCGACGTCGCCAGCGGCGTCGAAGCGTCGCCGGGCGTCAAAGATCACGACAAAGTGGCGCGTCTGTTCGAGCGCGTGAGGAGATCATGAAACGCGCAACCATGCCGGACCGCCGCGGCTATTACGGCGAATTCGGCGGCAAGTACGTTCCCGAAACCTTGATGGCCGCGCTCGACGAATTCGAGTCGGCGTACAAAAAGTTGCGCCGCGATTCCGAGTTTCGCGCGGAGCTCGACGACGTGCTTCGTGATTTCGTCGGACGTCCGACCGCGCTGACAAAAGCGAAACGATTCGCCGAGTTGTGCGGCGGCATGCGCTTGTTTCTGAAGCGCGAAGATCTCAATCACACCGGCGCGCACAAGATCAACAACGCCATCGGCCAGGCGCTCATCGCCAAGCGCATGGGCAAGAAGCGGATCATCGCCGAGACCGGCGCCGGCCAGCATGGCGTCGCCACCGCGACCGCCTGTTCGCTGCTCGGCCTCGACTGCGTCGTCTACATGGGGGAGGTGGACATGGCGCGGCAGGAGCTGAACGTCTTCCGCATGCGCCTCCTCGGTGCCGAGGTCGTGCCGGTGGCAAGCGGCAGCCGCACGCTCAAGGACGCCATCAACGAAGCGATCCGCGATTGGGTCACGAACGTGCGCACGACGCACTACATCATCGGCTCGGTACTCGGTCCGCATCCCTATCCGCTCGTCGTGCGCGATTTCCAATCGGTGATCGGTCGCGAAGCGTTGTCGCAACTGCGGAAGCGCACCGGCGCGCTGCCCGACGTCGCCATCGCATGCGTCGGCGGCGGATCGAACGCGATCGGACTTTTTTACGAGATGTTGAAACACGACTCGATCCGTTTCATCGGCGTGGAAGCGGGCGGACGCGGACGCAATCTCGGCGAGCACGCGGCGCGTTTCAGCGGCGGCGCCCTCGGCGTCCTCCACGGAACGCGTTCGATGGTGTTGCAGGACGAGTTCGGTCAGATCGCCGAAACGCATTCGATCTCCGCCGGTCTCGACTACCCGTCGATCGGTCCCGAGCACGCGTACCTCCAGCAGATCGGACGCGTCGAGTACTACGACTGCAGCGACGACCTCGCGCTCGAAGCGTTCCACAAACTCAGCGAATGCGAAGGCATCATCCCCGCGCTCGAGTCCTCGCACGCCCTCGGCTGGCTGATGCGCAATGGCGCGTCGATCGGCCGCGAAAAGATCGTGGTGGTCAACCTCAGCGGCCGCGGCGACAAGGACGTGCCGCAGATCGCGGCGCTGGAGGGGAAGTGACAGTCCTCCCAAGCATCAGCAGCGACAAGAGTGTCTGTGCCACACCGGCTTTCCCCTGTACCAACATTTGTGCAAGTAATGCAGGATTAATGTGGCACAGACACTCTTGTCTGTGCTTGGGCAATGTGCCGCGGCTGTCCGCGCGCGGAGGCGCGCTCGACAATGCAGCCCCGCGCTCGGCGCGGGGTTGTCGGCGCGCATATGAAATCGGCGGCCGCGGAGGCGGCCGCCACAAGGTCTCGCGCAGCGCGAGCATTTTTGTAGTGGCCGCCTCCGCGGCCACGAACCTCGTCCGCGATCGGGTTTCCCGCGCCGAGCGCGGGGCTGCATTGTCGAGCGCGCCTCCGCGCGCGAGCGCTGGACGGGAAGTGAGGGCCCTCCCGAGCATCAGCAGCACAGACACTACTGCCGGTGTGGCACAGACACTCCTGCGGGTGTGGCACGGACACTCCTGTCTGTGCTTTGGCAAGACGCCGCGGCTGTTCGCGCGCGGAGGCGCGCTCGACAATCCAGCCCCGCGCTCGGCGCGGGGTAGGCGCGCGTGCGAAATCGGCGGCCGCGGAGGCGGCCGCCACAAGATCTCGCGCAGCGCGAACGCATTCGAAGCGCTCCGGGTGGCAGCATGAACCGCACGG
>DATART010000463.1:0-4465 GCA_036264035.1 Thermoanaerobaculia bacterium
CAATCGAAAGGCGGCTCATCGAGCCGCCTTTTTCTTAAACCTACATTTTGTCGCGGCCGCCTCCGCGGCCGCAAACTACGCGGCACGACATGATCCCGCGCCGAGCGCCGGGCTGTATTGCCGCGCGCGCCTCCGCGCGCGGTACAACGTTCGGTTGCGCGCGAAGGCGCGCTTCACAATTTAGCCCCGCGCTTTGCGCGGGGACGCGTTGGAGGCATGATTCGCGGCCGCGGAGGCGGCCGCTACAAAATCACGTCTTCGCCGCGCTGATCCACTTCTCCACAACCGGCGGTTCGTACTCATACAAACGCCGCAGCAGCGACGCGGGATCGTCGTCGACGATCGCCATCGATCGATGCTGCGCGCGGATGAATCCTGCATCGACTCCGCGATCGAGGAACGCGAGCAGCGGCTCGAAGAAGCCGAGGACATCGAGGAAGCCGAGAGGCTTGCGATGGATGCCGAGTTGCGTCCATGTCCACACTTCGAAGATCTCTTCGAGCGTGCCGAGGCCGCCCGGGAGTGCGACAAATGCGTCGGACAGCGACGCCATCATCGCCTTCCGTTCATGCATCGTTTCAACGATGTGCAGCTCGGTGAGACTCCGATGCCCAACCTCGCGGTCCCACAACATCCGCGGAATCACGCCGATCGCTTTGCCGCCGCCGGCCAGCACCGCATCTGCGGCGATTCCCATCAGGCCGACGTGGCCGCCGCCGTAGACGAGGGCGATATTCGATTTCGCCAGGAGCGCGCCGAAATCGCGCGCGACCGTCGCGTAGATCGCATCGTTCCCGGAATTCGAGCCGCAGAAAACGCACAGACTCCGATTCACAGCGCGCGGAATCCCGTCTCGCCGCGCGGCAGCGGCTCGCGATTGCGATCGAGGCGCGTCACGACCCACTCATCGCCGCGCCTCTCGATCTCCGTCACGATCGACGCCCACATCCCATCGACCGGATTCTCGCTCCATCGAAATCGCATTCCATGCCTCGGCGCGAATCCAGCTTCGAGAAGATGAGCCTCCGCCATCTCGATCAATTCAGTGGGTCCGATGTGGTCGCAGGCCATTTGATTAGTTTACCGGTTCATCTGCGTCCCATCTGCGTCATCTGCGGATCAGGAATTCATTCTCCGTTAACACGTTACCCCCCAAACATGCCGCAGTTTCGATACGACATCCGCAATGTAGCGATCATCGCCCACGTCGACCACGGGAAAACCACGCTCGTCGACGCACTTCTCCGTCAGGCCGGCGCCGTGCGCGCCAACCAGCAGATGGACGAGCGCGTCATGGACTCGAATGACCTCGAGAAAGAGCGCGGAATCACCATCCTCGCCAAGAACACGTCCATCCGTTATCTCGTCGATGAGCCGGACGCCCTCGGCCACCTCGTCCATCACGAGGCCACGCACACCGCCTCGGGGCACGACTTGCCGGCCGCCTTCATTCATCCGAGCGAAGTGAAGATCAACATCGTCGACACTCCCGGCCACGCCGATTTCGGTGGGGAAGTGGAGCGCGTCCTCTCGATGGTCGACGGCGTCATCCTCCTAGTCGATGCCGCCGAGGGTCCGATGCCGCAGACGCGTTTCGTCATGCGCAAAGCGCTCGGGCTCGGCCTGCTGCCGATCGTCGTCATCAACAAGATCGATCGCCAGGATGCGCGTCCGGTCGAAGTGGTCAACGAAGTCTTCGATCTGATGATCGAGCTCGGCGCCTCGGATGAGCAGCTCGATTTCCCGATCCTCTACGCCATCGGCCGCCAGGGCATTGTCCGCACCAATCTCGAAGATACGACCGATGATTGCCGCCCGCTGTTCGACGCGATCCTGAAACGTATTCCGCCGCCGCCCGGCTACGCCGACGCGCCGCTGCAGCTTCTCGTCTCCGCCATCGACTACAACGACTACGTCGGCCGCCTGGGCATCGGCCGAATCCAACGCGGCAAGCTGCGGCAGGCAGAGGATGTCGTGCTCATCCTCCGCGACGGAACACACAAGAAGGGCCGCATCACGAAGCTCACCGCCTTCGAAGGTCTGAAGCGCGAAGAGATCGACGAAGCGTCGGCGGGCGAGATCGTCGCCGTTGCCGGTTTCGCCGATGTCGAAATCGGCGAGACCTTTTCCTCGGCCGCGAATCCCGAGGCTCTGGAGCCGATCGCGATCGACGAGCCGACCGTGTCGATGTTCTGGCTGGTCAACGACTCGCCGTTCGCCGGCACCGAGGGAAAGTACGTCACCTCGCGCAACATCAAAGAACGCCTCGATCGCGAGCTGCGCAAGGACGTCGCGCTGCGCGTCAAAGAGACCGACCTGCCCGACCGCTTCGAAGTCAGCGGCCGCGGCGAGCTTCATCTCTCCATCCTCGCCGAGAACATGCGCCGCGAAGGCTACGAGTTCGCGCTCTCGCGTCCGACGGTGATCCTCAAAGAAGTCGACGGCCGCAAGTCCGAGCCGTACGAAGCGCTCGTCGTCGACATCGACGAAGCGCACGTCGGCGCCGTCATGGAGAAGTTGCAGACGCGCCGCGGCGAGATGACCGACATGGTCAACCCCGGCTCCGGCCGCGTGCGCATCGAGTTCAAGATTCCAACCCGCGGCCTCTTCGGCATCCGCACAGAGTTCCTGACCGAGACGCGCGGAACGGGACTGCTGTACCACACGTTCCTCGAATACGGCCCGTACCGCGGGGAGATCGCCGGCCGCAACCGCGGAGCGCTGATTTCGAAGGAAGGCGGCGACACGACCGCGTACGCCATCGAGCCGCTCCAGGAGCGCACGGTCCTTTTCATTTCGCCCGGCATGAAGGTCTACGGCGGCCAGATCGTCGGCGAGAACTCACGCGACGCCGACATGGTCGTCCAGGTCTGCCGCAAGAAGCACCTGACGAACATGCGCGCCTCCGGCTCCGACATGGCCGTCCAACTGACGCCGCCGAAGATCATGACCCTCGAGCAGTGCCTCGAATGGATCGAAGACGACGAGCTGGTCGAAGTGACCCCGCAGTCGATCCGCATCCGCAAACGGATCCTCGATCACTCGATGCGCGTGGTCGCGCAGAAGAAGATCGCCGCCGGCAGTTCGTAGGTTCGGTTTATCTGCGTTCATCTGCGTAATCTGCGGATAGCGTTCCCCTCGGGCAGTAATCCTGCAGCGAAGTTGTGCGAGGTAACCGTATGAAGATGAGTCCTGTCGTCCATTTTGAAATGCCGGCCGAAGATCGCAAGCGCATGGCGAAGTTTTATACCGACGTGTTCGGCTGGCAGACGCAAATGATGGGGCCGGAGATGGGGGAGTACGTGGTCGTAACGACGACTGAGTCCGACGACAACGGTCCGAAGAAACCGGGCGCGATCAACGGCGGCTTCTTTCCGAAAAAACCCGATCGGCCGGCGCAGTATCCCTCCGTCGTGATCTCCGTCGACGATATCGACGAATCGATGAAGGCGGTCAGCGATGCCGGCGGCCAAATCCTCGGCGAGCCGATGGACATCCCCGGCGTCGGACGGTACGTTTCGTTCTACGACACGGAAGGCAATCGCGTCAGCATGTTGAAGGCGTTGCCGCGCATGGACGTGCGGCCGAAGTCTCAGTAAGAAATCACGGTTTCACTTCCGCCGCAACACCCTCCCGCCCAGCCGCCCCGTCATCTTCCCCTCCTGCAGCACCGGAACTCCGTTCACGATCACGTTCGAGATGCCCTCGGAGAAATGATGCGGGTCCTCGTACGTCGATACATCGCGGATCGTGGCGGGATTGAAGACGACGACGTCCGCGCGCATGCCGGGACGCAGCGTTCCCCGGTCGGCGAACTTCGCGCGTGACGCGGCCAGCGACGTCATCTTGCGCACAGCCTCTTCGAGCGTGAAGAGGTGCTCGTCGCGAACGTAGTGGCCGAGGATGCGGGGAAAGGTGCCGTAGGCGCGGGGGTGCGCGCCGAATTGCCGCATCGGACCGACCACCGCGCCGGAATCGGAGCCGACCGCGACCCACGGCTGCTTCATCGCCAGTTTCAGATCGTCCTCGCTGAGTCCGAAAAAGATCGCGATCGGCGACGAATTGCTCGCTTCGAAAATCCGCAGCGCGGCCTCCGTAGGATCGGTGTTCATGCTCTTCGCGATCTCGTCGAGCCGCTTGCGTTCGAACGCTTTGATCTTCGGATCGCTCGACTGGATTCCGCGCACGAGAATGCCGTTGCCGCCCTGGCTGATGTAGCTGCCGCTGCGCATCTCGCCGGCAATGCGCGCGCGCGTGGCCGGGTCCTTCAACCGCGCCACGAATTGCAGATAGCCGCCGTCGAGCGCCCAGGCGGAGACGATCGAGGTCAGGTCGGTCGACGTGGCCGTGTACGGATAAATCTGCGACGCCACATCGAGTCCGCTCGCGCGTGCGGCCTCGATCTTCGCGATGATCTCGGACATATGCCCGCGCATCGCACAGCCCGCCTTGAGATGAAAGATGT
>DATART010000466.1:0-3188 GCA_036264035.1 Thermoanaerobaculia bacterium
ATGCAGGATCGCCAGAAGGGCTCGTTCTACGGCCTCGGCATCCTCGTGACGAAGCGCAACGACCAGGTCACCGTCATCACGCCGCTCGAAGGCACGCCCGCCGCGCGCCTCGGCATCCGCGCCGGGGACGTCATCTCCGAAGTCGAAGGCGTCTCGACGGACGACCTTCCGCTCGACGACGTCGTCAAACGGCTCAAAGGTCCGAAAGGGACCACGGTGCACATCAAGATCGTCCGCGTCGGGATGAAGGAGCCGATCCCTCTCTCGATCGTCCGCGCGGCGATCCCGACAAACTCCATTTCCAACGTTCTGATGCTGAAGCCCGGCATCGGCTACATCCGCATCAAAGACTTCACCGCCACCACCGTCCGCGAGCTCGACGAAGCGATCGACAAGCTGAAAGGGCAGGGGATGCAGAAGCTCGTCCTCGACCTTCGCCAGAATCCCGGCGGCCTGCTCGATGCCGCGGTCGGCGTCTCCGATCACTTCCTCGACAAGGGACAGATGATCGTCTACACGAAGGGTCGTACGCCGGATTCGGCGCAGGACTACCTCGCGCCGGGCAAGCATCAGCATCTCGATATGCCGATGGTGGTCGTGGTGAACCGCGGCAGCGCCTCGGCATCCGAGATCGTCGCCGGCGCGCTGCAGGATCACGATCGCGCCATAATCGTCGGCGAAACGAGCTGGGGCAAAGGCCTCGTACAGAGCGTCTACACGCTGCAGTATGGCGCGGGCCTCGCGCTCACGACCTCGAAGTACTACACGCCCTCGGGACGCAACATCCAGCGCGACTACAGCTCCTTCTACGACTACTACGTCGCCGATGAGAGCGATGACGGCAGCGCCTCCGAGATGCCGCTCAAGGACCGCAAGAAATTCACTACCGCAACCGGCCGCGTCGTCTACGGCGGCGGCGGAATCACGCCCGATATCTTCGTCAAGCCGGCGCCGTTGTCACGCACCACGCAGCTCCTCGAAGTGCGCAGCGCGATCTTCAACTATGGCGTCGACTACGTCGCCAAACATCCTGACGTGACCGAAGACGTCGCCATCACACCGGCGGTCATGGAGGATTTCGTCGCGTTCGCGAGCGAAAAGGACATCGCGCCGGTGGCCGACATTCGCGAAGCGCTGCAGAAGCCGAACGACCGAAACTTCATCGAGCGGGCGCTCAAGGCGGAGATCATCGCCGCGAAATTCGGCTTCGACGCCTCATATCCCTATCGGTTGCAGGGCGACAATCAGATCGCCAAGGCTGTCGAAGTGCTGCCCGATTCGCAGAAGCTCGCCGAGAAAGCGGCCGCGCTTCACAGTGCGCCGGGCGCGAATTCGTCCGACGCCGGCACGCGCGCCGCACAGGCGCTGCCGCACGGAAAGTAATCAAAATCAATTGCAATGATGCAGCGGCGAGCAGAGTAACTGCTCGCCGTTTTCATCTGCGCCTGCTACTTGCTACACATCAGTCGCGGTGCTACCGTGTCGCCGCTTTTGCGCTGGGAGATTTTCGAGTTATGCCTGATCTAGGAAAGAAGTACACCTGTTATAGCTGTCATACGAAGTTTTACGACCTCGGCAAGCCTGTTCCGAACTGCCCGAAGTGCGGCGCGGACCAGCGCGATGCCGATGAGGCGCCGGCGGCGCCCGCATCGCGCAGCCGTGCGCGCGCCGCGGCCGCGCCGTTGCCCGTAGTCGAAGAAGCGGCCGACGAAGAGTTTGGCGCGGAAGGCGAAGCCGCCGCGCCGGCCGGTGACGAAGATGAGGAAATCATCCCCGAGGCCGATCGCGACGAAGAGCCGGCCGATGATGATGAAGACGAAGATTACTAGCGGTCAGAAAGAAGGATTCAATGGGTAGACTTGGTCTGCTTGGTTGCCTCGGAGCGCTCGTTCTCATTCTGTTGATCGGCGGCGGCTGGTTCGTCGGCGTCCGCAATCATCTCGTGGACCTCGATCAACAGGTGCAGGCGCAATGGGCGCAGGTCGAGAACGATTACCAGCGGCGATTCGATCTGATCCCGAACCTCGTGCGCACCGTGCAGGGCGCCGCGAATTTCGAAAAGTCGACGCTGGAAGCGGTCGTCAACGCCCGTTCGCGCGTCGGCCAGGTGCAGGCACCGGCGGGCGGTCCTCCCGGCACGCAGTCGAATCTGCCGAACGATCCGAATGCGATGGCGCAATTTGCAGGCGCACAGGAGAACCTTTCCGGAGCGCTGTCACGCCTGCTCGTCGTCGTCGAACGCTATCCCGATCTGAAGTCGAATCAGAACTTCCTCGAATTGCAGTCGCAGCTCGAAGGCACGGAGAACCGCATCGCCGTCGAGCGCAAGCGTTACAACGACGTGGCGCAGACGTTCAACTCGGCCGTGCTCAGGTTTCCGGCCAACATCGTTGCCAACATGAGCGGCTTCAAGCCGAAGGCGTACTTCAAAGGCGCGGCTGGGTCGCAGAACGCGCCCGAGGTCAACTTCAACTTCGGAACGACCGCACCAGCCACAGGAACGCGATGAACGTCCGCCGCAGCGCGATCGCGTTCATCGCGATCGCGCTCCTCGCCTCGGCTGCTCTGGCGTTGGACATCCCGCCCAAGCCTACGCAGTGGGTGAACGACTACAACGCGAACCTTCTCAATGCGTCGCAGATCCAGCAGCTCAACGAGAAGCTGGAGGGTTTCTACAAGAAGACCGGCGTCCAATTCCTGATCCTGATCTTCCCTTCGCTCGAGGGGGAAGACGACCTCAGATATACGAACAAGGTCGCGGATGTCTGGAAGGTCAAAGGCGATAAGGCGTTGATGCTCTTCGTCTTTGACAAAGAGCACAAAGTGCGGATTCAAACCGGCTACGGACTGGAAGCAGTAATCACCGATGCGTTTTCATCCGACGTCATCAACAACACGCTTCGGCCCGCGTTTCGCGCCGGCGACTACGCCGGAGGCTTGAATGCCGCGGCCGACCAGATCATCGGCAAGATCGATCCGACTGCTGTAGGCGTGACGTCGGGGCCGGCAGCCGCCCCGCGGCCGGCACGATCGTCGAAAGGGGGAGAAGCCGACATGTTCTTTCCGTCGATCTTCTTCCTCTTCGTCATTCTGGTGCTGATTCCGCTGCTCATGCGCGGAAGACGGCGCGGCGGCTGTGGTGGTTGCTTCTGGCCAATGTTCTTCGGGGGCGGAGGGTGGGGCGGCGG
>DATART010000049.1:0-2516 GCA_036264035.1 Thermoanaerobaculia bacterium
AACTCGATCCGTCTCGTCGATGATCGTCAGTACACCGTTGTTCGAATGAAGGTCGATCGCTGCGTATGTCGGCATCGCTTGCTCCTTTTGCCGCCGATGCTACTCATCGCCGGCGGTTCGAGCCTGCTAGATGCGTATCAGACCTTTGGATGTTGTCGACGAAGCGAAGGTGTGACCCCAAGGGAGAAGCGAAGCGAGGAGCTATGACCCCAAGGGAGAAGCGAAGCGAGGAGCTGTGACTTCACAGCTCGTGTAAGAGCTCGTGGTCGACTTTCGCGCGGACGGTGCGGCGGTCGAGAGCTAGCGTTTCGGCGACGGTGCTGTAGTTGCGGGAGGAGGCGTAGAGGAGGGTGCAGTATTGGCGTAGGAGCGCGTCGGCGGTGAAATGGCCGGAGACGATGTGCTCGGCGAT
Source organism: Thermoanaerobaculia bacterium (assembly GCA_036264035.1). Classification (GTDB taxonomy): domain Bacteria; phylum Acidobacteriota; class Thermoanaerobaculia; order Gp7-AA8; family Gp7-AA8; genus JADGNZ01. The sequence continues at coordinate 413 of DATART010000049.1, forward strand.
GCGCTGGCGAGCGTCAGCGGTCGCGGCGTTACGGCGAGGGTGGTACGTTCCGCGGAGCATGACGCTGCGCACGCATTGCTCGAGCTCGCGGAAGTTCCCCGGCCATTGGTAATCGAAACCGGGTGAGACCTCGATCGCGCGCATGACTTCGGCGCTGAGTGACTCCGCTTCGGCCTCGCCGGCGACGCGAGTACAGATGAAGTGGACGAGGTGATTCAATTCCTGCTCACCGCCGGCGAGTTGCTCGTAAAGACTCGGCGTCGTGATCGTGTCGGCGCAGAGCCGATAGTAGAAGTCCTCGCGAAAACGTCCTTTTCGGATCTCCTCGGCGAGATCGCGGTTCGTTGCGGCGATGAGTTTCCCCTCGAAGGCGCGCGGCGTGGTGTCGCCAAGGCGCTGCAGGGTGCGTGATTGGAGAACGCGTAGCAGTTTGACCTGCACGCTCGCATCGACTTCTCCGATCTCGTCGAGAAAGACGGAGCCGAGCGCGCCACACGATTCGAGGAAACCTTCGCGATCGGTCGCCGCGCCCGTGAACGCGCCTTTGCGATGACCGAAGAGCTCGGACTCGATCAATGTGGGCGACAGCGCGGCGATGTTGACAGCGACGAAGAGCGGTTGCGCCGGCCCCGTGAAGCGTTCGTGCCGCTCGTCGAGGGGGATGTAACGCGAATATGCGATCGCGCGCGCGACCAGCTCCTTGCCCGTACCGGTAGGGCCGGTAATGAGCGCGGGGATGTCGCCCATGCGCGGCCAGAGCGACCGGCGATAGCGGCGAACGTCGTGCGTGAAGATCGACTGCCAGACGGCGGCGCGCAACGCGGCCACGGGACGGGTACGCCCGACGATGTTGCGGTAGACGTGATGGAAGGCGCGGCGCACCTGGTAGAAGCAGGCGAAGAGGTGAGCGGCGTCGGCGCGTTCGCCGAGGTAAGAGATGACGTCGGCGCGGAATCGCGGATAGAAATCGATGCGCGCTGATGCCTCGCCGCGTTCGATGAGTCCGAGGATGGCCTCGCGATATCGTTCGTAAAGAAAATAGATGACGACGTCGTCGTAGAGGCGCCGTTCCTCGGCTGACGCAGTGGCGCCGCCGCGACGGCGTGCGCGGAGCGTCTCCACCAACGCGTCACATCGCGCCGCGATGGCAGTGATGGTGGCCTCGCGTTTCGCGTCGGGCTGCAGACTCCAGTACGGCTGACCGCCGGAGTGGCTGTCGCCGAGGACGCGTCGTTCATGCGTGATCCGTTCTTCGAGAAACGGGTTCGCATACACAAGCGCAGCGAAGTCGGTCGCAAGCGCTTTTTCAGACGCGGTGAAGAGTCGCATGCATGAAATGTATGCCGATGTACATTCAATGTCCACCGCGCGACGCAGGTGATGCCGTAACTCATTGAGAACACGTAACGCATCCCGTGGCAACCACTTCGCTCCCATCGGCCCGCAACAATGGAGGGCTGCATGAAACGAATGGTCATTACGCTTCTCACACTCCTGACGACCCCTTCGCTCTTCGCCGCCGGAACACTGACGGCGGTCACGTCGGGTAGCGCGCCGATTCAGATCAAAGAGCACGTGGTCAACGTGATCATCGACAACGGCTTTGCACGCACCGAGGTCCTGCAGACGTTCTTCAATCCGAACGACAAGGACCTGGAGGCGGTCTATGGCTTTCCGGTGCCGACGAGTGCGAGTCTTGCGGAGATCACGATTCAGAACCGCGAGCGGACGCTGAACGGCGAGGTCATCGCGGCGGAGGAGGCGAAGAAGGTTTACGCCGAGGAGCGAGATGCCGGAAACGATGCGGGGCTCGGCGAGTGCTCATGCACGAAATCGAAAGATGACGTCGAATACAACTCGTACAAATTCTCGGTCTCGCCGGTACGTGCGAAGAGTGAGACGAAGATTCGATTCGTTTACTACCAGCCGTTGACGATCGACAGCGGAATGGGCCGCTACGTCTATCCGCTTCAGGAAGGGGGAACGGACGGCGCGGCGAAGGATTTCTGGACGCGGAATCCGAAAGTCGAGGAGCACTTCACGGTAAACGTCGAACTGCGCTCCGGCTGGCCTGTCGACGAGGTGCGTACGCCGGGAGCGGATG
>DATART010000054.1:0-3793 GCA_036264035.1 Thermoanaerobaculia bacterium
ATCGGGCTCGTAGGCACCAAAGTCGTTCCGGCCTCTCCACGGCTCGCCGCTCCCAAGCCTACCGGCCCCGTTTCTTTCCATCAATCGCTGCGTCGTCCGCAGTGCCCTCGCTCAGGATGATAATGGACCGCTACCGCACTCTCGCCGCCTCTTCCGAGTTCCGTCAGAAGATCGATCGTTCGGAGTTCCTCGGCATCGCGTTTCAGACCGAGAGCGAGGAGGCATTTTTCGCGGAGCTGGCGGCGCTGACGAAGCGGCATTACGACGCGACGCATCTCTGCTGGGCGTTCCGCCTCTTCGCGAACGGCAACATTCGCGCGCGTAGCGCCGACGCCGGCGAGCCGTCCGGCACTGCCGGAAAGCCGATCCTGAGCGCGATCGAAGGCGCCGATCTGTGTGACACGGCGGTCATCGTCATCCGCTGGTACGGCGGCGTGAAGCTCGGCACGGGCGGACTTTCGCGCGCGTATCGCGACACGGCGGCCGAGGCCTTGCGCGTCGCGGCGATCGAGGATCGTTACGTCTATCAGCGATTCCGAATCATCGTTCCGTTCGACCAGCTCGGCGTCGTCTATCGTTTGATCGACGCGCCGCACGTCATCCTCTCCGGCGAGCATTTCGGCGATACGAACGAATTCGATTTCGATGTGCGCCTCTCACGCGCCGGCGAGTTTGCAAAGACGCTCGTCGACAAGCGCATCCGGCGTGAATGACGGCTCCTATGTCAGACTTCCGCGCGATGCCGAACATCCTCTACGTCTACGCCATCGCGCGCGCCGCGCATCCGCGGCCGGAGCGGGTGGAAGCGATCAATGGATCGGATGTCATCGACGTCGTGACGGCCGGCCAGCTGGCAGCGTTCGCAACGCCGGTCGATGACGTCGACTTTTCGCAGGGTGTGATCGACGCGCGCGCCAGGGACGTCGAGTGGCTCGGCGCCATCGGCTACCGCCATCAAAGCGTGATGCATGCGCTGATGCAGAGCGGAACGATCATCCCGTTGCGCGCCTTCACTCTCTTTGCCTCGGATGAAAGTTTGCGGCGGCATCTGGAGAATGAGCGCCCGCGCTTCGTAAAGTTGCTCGACCGGCTGGAGGGCAAGCAGGAGTGGACCTTGCGCATCGAGTTCGATCCGCAACTCTGGAGTGAAGCGTTGGTGCGTCGCGTCGACAGCCTGCGGGACTTGTCGGAGGAGATCGCGGCCGCGTCGGCAGGCAAGGGCTTTCTGCTGCGTAAGAAGCTGGACGACGAGAAAAAGAAGGCGTCGCGGGAAGCAGAACAGCAGGTCATGGCGGAGATCGAGCGCGCGGTGATGGACAAACTCGCCTGCGATACCGTCGCCGAAACGCGGCAGCAGCGCTCGGGCGCGTTTCCGCAGATCAATGTGCTGCTGGATCGCGACGAAGAGTCGCGGCTGGAAGAGCTTCGCGAGGAGCTGGGCGGCCGTTATGCGGCCGACGGCGTGACCCTTGCGTTGACCGGACCATGGCCGCCGTATACGTTCGCAACTATCGAGTGACGCTGTCCGATGAATGACGCCGACGAAGAACTGAGCCTGCTCGAAACGCTCGACCACCTGCTCGACCGCGGCGTGGTCATCGCGGGCGAAGCAGTCGTATCGATCGGCGACGTCGACCTCCTTTACCTCGGCCTCAACGTCGTGCTTGCGAACGTCGACGCCATCATTCGCACCTCTCAGCCGAAGCAGATCAAATGAAGCTCGTCGTGATCGGCGCGCATCGCGAACGCATCGACGTCGAGCCTATCGCCGAGACGATTTCCGTCAGCGACTTGTGGCTCAGCGGAATCACCATCGAAGATTCGCAGCCGCTTGGCGATCGCGACCTGCTGCTGCGCGTGGCGAAGACGCGTGCGGCGCTGCTCGATCGCGCCACCTTCGTCGCCATTCGCTACGGCTTCACGGCGCACGGCAGCGCCGACGCCGCGTCGAAATGCGCGCCGCACCTGGAACGATGGCGACGGGTGCTGAGCGACTATCGGGGAATGGTCGAAATGACGCTGAAAGCCGCCGCCGCGACACCGCGTGCGCGGCCGGACCGCCGCGACTTCGATTCGGGCGCCGCGTACATCCGCGCGCTGCACGAGGCCACGCGTGCGACGGACGTGGCGCCGGAGTTTCGGAAGGCGGTCGAGGACACGCTGGCGCCGCTGGCGGTGAAGCATCGCTGGTCCAATCGCGATACCGCATCGCTCGAATTCGCCGCGCTGGTGAAACGCGAGGACGTCGCGGCGATCAACGATGCCGGCTCCGCATTGAAGCGCGATTTCGCGTCCGTTCCGTTTCTACTTTCCGGCCCATGGCCGCTGGAGGTCTTCGCTGCCGATGATCACGAATGACGAAGAACGCCTGCGCGCATCGCTCACGTTCACCGAGTCGGCAATCCCCGACCGAATCGCAGCCGACTCCGAGATCGTCGAGAACGGTCTGGCCAGGCTGGTGTTGTCGATCATCGAGCTCGTTCGCAGGCTGCTGGAAAAACAGGCCTTACGCCGGATGGACGCGGGCACCCTGAGCGACGAGGAAATCGAACGCCTCGGCTCCGCCCTGATGAAACTCGAAGAAAAGATGGCCGAGATGAAGCAGGTCTTCGGACTCGCCGATGACGATCTGAATCTGAAGCTCGGTCCGATCAAGACGCTCGATTGAGATGTGACAGCTGATTCATCCGCTTCACCAACGCCGCTTTCGAACGTTCGTCGAGTGCAACGTGAAACGCGCGGCGGTCCTCGATGATCCCGACCGAAACGGGATAGTCGAACCGGCGCGGGCCGGCGCTGGCGGGATTGAAGTAGCGGATGCCATCGATTACCTCGTTGTGCGGGAGATGGCTGTGACCGAAGATCACGACGTCCACCGGTTTCGCACGCAGCGAGTCGACGAAGCGGTGGTCGGGCTTACGCGGGCGCGGCAGGATGTGCGTCAGCAGGATGCGCAGGCTGCCGATCGTCACCCGCACGATATCGGTCCCGTCGCCGTCGTCATTGTTGCCTTCTACATAAGTCACGGACGCGAGGTCGCGTAGTCCGTCGAGCACGTGCGCTCCGCCGACGTCGCCGGCGTGCACGATCGCATCAACCTTGCGCAACTCCTCCACCGCTTCGGGACGCAGCAGTCCGTGTGTGTCGGCGATGATCCCGATGCGCATCACTTCTTCGGCGGCGGTTCGAGGTCGACGAGGTCGAGCGCGTACTCCTTCGAAACCTCGTCGTATACGCCGAGGGCGATGCGCAGGTATGGCGTCGCGGAGGCTACGTCGAATTGATACGTGAAGTGACTCTGCTTCGCCTTGGCCATGTCGGCCGCGGCAATCGTGAATTGCTTCGTTTCATGATGCGTGTCGCTCACGCCGCCGAGGACGGCGCCCCAGGCCGTATAAACCGAAAACGCGCCGCTGGAGTTGTTGGCGGCGCCCGGCAGCGTCGTCAACGCGGAGATCGGCACCTCGATCGTGATTGGGGTGATGTACTGCTTCTTCTCGTTGAGCTTCGGATTGGCGAGCCGCACGTTCACCTCGAACGATGACGGCGGTGCGTGACCGAACAGCGTGGCGATGACGCGGTCCTCCATCCTCGTGGTGTCCGACTTCGTCAGAAACTGTTTGCGCGCGCGCACGACCAGGTTCTGATCCTTGACCCTGACCTCGATCCGGCGCGCGGACGCGCTCGCCCCCGTCGCCCTGTACGCGAGCGAGTAGTACGACTCGAAGTCGTCGATGACGTGCGGCAGCAGGTTCGTCACGTCCTTGCTGCCCCACGCGGCAACCCCGCCGGT
>DATART010000091.1:0-6129 GCA_036264035.1 Thermoanaerobaculia bacterium
TGGCTCGACACGTACCACACGTTTTCGTTTGCCGATTACCACGATCCCGACTTCATGGGTTTCCGTTCGCTGCGCGTGATCAATGAGGATCGCGTCGAGGCCGGCCGCGGCTTCGGCACGCACGGCCACCGTGACATGGAAATCATCTCGTACGTGCTCGAAGGCGAGCTCGGACACGGCGACTCGATGGGCACCGGCTCGGTGATTCGTCCCGGCGAGGTACAACGGATGAGCGCCGGCACGGGCGTGATGCACAGCGAGAAAAACGCCTCGGCGATGCCGGTGCACTTCCTTCAGATCTGGATTATGCCGGAGCGAAAGGGCATCACGCCGTCGTACGAACAGAAGGCGTTTCCCGAATCCGAACGGAAGAATCAGTTGCGCCTGGTCGCTTCGCACGACGGCCGCGATGGATCGCTGACAATCCATCAGGACGTCGATCTCTACACGACGACATTGCGTGATGGAAGCGTGACGTTCGAATTCCGCCCGAACCGCTACGGCTGGCTGCAGGTCGCGCGCGGCGCGATCACGCTGAACGGCGAGGAACTTCGCGCCGGCGATGGCATAGCGATCGAGAAGGAATCGCAGGTGACGATCGCGGGAGATGGGGAAGCGCTGCTGTTCGATTTGAACTAGAAGCTCTATCCGCAGATAACGCAGATGGGACGCAGATAGACTTCACTGAATGGTCGTTCTTTTCCGCTTCCTGCTCGCCATTTTCAAGAGCCGCTTCCGACGGCGGCTCGGCATCCTTGACGACTGCGTCATAGCGATGCGCGTCTGGCCGAACGATCTCGACCTGAACATGCACATGAACAGCGGCCGCTACCTGAGCATGATGGACATCGGCCGCGTCGAAATCCTGGCGCGCACGCGCATGCTGCGTCGGGTGCTGAAACGCGGATGGCGGCCGATGGTCGGGGCGACGTTCATCCGCTACAAGAAGTCGCTGCTGCCATTCGAGCTCTTCACCATCCGCTCGCGCGTCGTCTGCTGGGACGAAAAGTGGATCTACTTCGAGCACATCCTCGAACGCCGCGGTGAAGTGGCCGCGCAGGCCTACGTCCGCGGCCTTTTCCGCGGCAAGTCCGGCAACGTAAAACCGCCAGAGCTGCTCGAAATGGCGGGGATGCCGTCGATGCAATCGCCGGAAATGCCGCCGGATGTCGCGGCGTGGAAGGCGATTCTCGATGCGCAGTCGTGGACTAGTGGATCAGTAGGTTAGGAAACGACGTCACAAAGGCCGGATGCGCCGCGATCAGTCGCAACGACTCGCGCATCAGCGACGCGTTCTCCGGCTTGTTCAACCAAGTCGAACGTCCGGACGGATGCGGCAGGACGATGACGTCGAATGTCCGTCCTGCGCGTTTCGCGCGATGCATCCGACCCACCGCATCCTTCAACTGCGCGATCCCGATCAACTGCTGTGACGCCAGCGTGCCGACGGCGATGACCAGCTTCGGTTTCAGGATGGTGATCTCGCGATCGAGATGGGCGCCGCAACGCGCGATCTCGTCCTCGTCGGGCACGCGGTCGCCGCCGCTCTTCGCGTCCTTGCCGGGAAAGCAGCGGATCACCGCCGCGATGTGCACGCGCTCGCGGAACGTCGCTTCATCGATGCCGAGGTCCGCCATCCAGCTGAAGAGGCGGCGTCCGGCGGTGTAGGCGAACGGCTTCCGCGAATCGGCTTCGTGCGGTCCGGGCGCCTGCCCGACCAGCATCACGCGCGCGTCGACCACCGCGCCGACCACGGGCGATCCGAGAACGTTCGGGCAGGCCGCGCAGGCGTTCAGCAGCTCGATGTGTTTCGTGAAAGAAGCGTGTTGTACCATCGCGTCCGCCCATGAAACGCGTCGCGGTCGCACTGCTCTTCCTCTCGATCGCGTTGCCGTCCACGGCGTGGACGCGCGCTGCTGACCAGCGCATCGCCGCGAAGAGCGCGTCGCTCGCCCCCGAAGATTTGCGGGTCATCATCAAAAAGTTCAATGACGAATACGTTCGCGGCATCGACGACGCGCTGGCCACCGAGGGGACCGATATTCACCGCCGCAAACTGCGCGAGCGGATCGTGGAGCAGACGCATACGGTTGTGACGATGATCCGCGGCAATCAGCCGATGAGCGGCGTGGTACGGCAGCTTGGAGTACTCAGTCATCTCATCGGCGACGCGAACAATCCGTTTCACATTGGTGAGGACGACGCCGAGGAGCGCGCCGACTTCGAGCAGTACTTCGAGCGCCGGCTGGCGCGCTTCGCGCCGATGTTCTACGGCCTCGACCGCAACTTCGTGTTGAGCACGTACCTCGACAAAGTCTTCGCACGCACGACCGGCTATGGGCCGCTGATGGCCGAGGAGTACGGGCGCGGAAATGGCGCCACGTTCGACGACCGGTCGACCGCGTTTGGTGTCGCCTCGGTGTGCTACTCGCACGCGATTACCGACTCCGTCAACTTCTACTACTTCATCTGGAAAACGGCCGGCGGAAGCGTACGCACGTCGAGTACACCGCATGCGAATTGAGCGCGCCATCCTCTCCGTTTCCGACAAAACCGGCATCGTCGACCTCGCGCGCGCGTTGCGCGCGAAGGACGTCGAGATCCTCTCCACCGGAGGAACCGCGAAGCATCTCGCCGACAATGGCATCGAAGTGACGTCGATCGCGCAGTGGTCCGGCGCGCCCGAAATCCTGGGCGGACGCGTGAAGACGCTGACGCCGCGCGTCTTCGGGGCAATCCTCTTCGACCGCGCCAACGATTCCCATCGCGCCGACGTCGACCGGCTCGCCATCCCGCCGATCGATCTCGTCGTCGTCAATCTCTATCCGTTCGAAGCAACGATCGCGAAGGAAGGCGTGACGATCGAGGAAGCGATCGAACAGATCGACGTAGGCGGCCCGTCGATGCTGCGCGCGGCGGCGAAGAATCACCGGTCTGTGCTGCCGCTCTGCGATCCATCGCTCTACGCCGATTTCCTGCGAGAGTTTGACGCTGGAGAGATCAGCGATGAGTTTCGCTATCGCTGCGCCGTAGAGGTCTTCCGCAAGACAAGTGCATACGACGCGACGATCGCCAACTTCCTCGGCGGCGGCGGCAATCTCACGCTGAACCTGACCAAGTTTCAGGACCTCCGCTACGGCGAGAACCCGCAGCAATCGGCCGCGTTTTACGTCCCGCCCGGCGCGAAGCCGTTCGAGCAGATTCAGGGGAAAGAGCTGTCATACAACAACCTGCTCGACCTCGACTCCGCGATGCGCCTTGCGCAGGCGTTCGCCGAACCGGCGGCCGCGGTCATCAAGCATACGAATCCCTGCGGCGCGGCGCGGCGCGAATCGGTAGCCGAGGCGCTTCGTGGCGCGATCGATGCCGATCCGGTCTCCGCATTCGGCGGCATCATCGGCGTCAATCGCGATTTCGATGGCGACTGCGCCCGCATCGTCGAGGCGATGTTCCTCGAAGTGATTGTGGCGCCGTCGTTCAGCGACGAAGCGCGCGAGGTGCTCGCGAAGAAGAAGAACCTGCGGCTGATCGTCGCGCAGCAACCTGTCGCCGGAATTGAATATCGGAGCGCGGCCGGCGGCATCCTCGCGCAAGGTTCCGATGTCGTGAAGTCACCAGCACAGACAAGAGTGTCTGTGCCACACCATTCCGCCTCAGCAGACAGTCATGCGGAGACCGTAGAAAACAATGTGGCACAGACACTCTTGTCTGTGCGCCGGGACGCTTGGCAGGCTGTAACCATTCGCCAGCCGACACCGGAAGAGATGGACGGCCTCGAATTCGCCTGGATCGTCTGCGCTCATGTGAAATCGAACGCCATCGTCCTCACCAACCGCGCCCAGACCGTCGGCATCGGCGCCGGACAGATGAGCCGCGTCGACGCCGCGAAAGTCGCCATCATGAAATCGATCGCGCCGACAGCCGGCACCTACGCCGCCTCCGACGCCTTCTTCCCCTTCCGCGACGGCCTCGACCTCCTCGCCGGCGCCGGCATCACCGCCATCATCCAACCCGGCGGCTCCATGCGCGATGCCGAGGTCATCGCGGCGGCCAACGAGCGAGGCCTGGCCATGGTCTTCACCGGCGAACGCCACTTTCGGCACTGATCGGCGTACATCTGCGTTATCTGCGGATAAAACCTCATCCGCAGATTGCGCAGATGTACGCGGATAGAAAGCCTGTGCTACCTTCCCGGCCGCCCGATGGATGCGTCTCCGGACAAGAAGATCAGCGGACGGTATCTGGCCGTCCTCTCGCTGAGCGCGCTCGGCGTCGTGTACGGCGACATCGGCACCAGTCCTCTTTACGCGTTGCGTGAGTGCTTCCACGCGCAGCACGGAGTCGCGGCGACGCCCGACAACATCATGGGAATCCTCTCGCTGATCTGCTGGTCGCTGATCATCGTCATCTCGCTCAAGTACCTCGTCTTCGTCATGCGCGCCGACAACCGCGGCGAGGGCGGCATCCTGGCACTGATGTCGCTCGCGCGCACGCGTGAGTCGCAGTCGACGCGGCGGGCCGTGCTCGTCGCGCTCGGCCTGTTCGGATCGGCGCTGCTTTACGGCGACGGCATGATCACGCCGGCCATCTCCGTGCTCAGCGCGATCGAAGGGTTGGAAGTGGCCACCCCGGTCTTTACTCCGTATGTCGTGATCATCACGGTCGTCGTGCTGATCATCCTCTTCGCCGTTCAGCGCGCCGGGACGGCCAGAGTCGGAGCGATGTTCGGACCGGTGATGCTGGTCTGGTTCACCGTCATCTCGATCCTGGGCATCCGCTGGATCATGACGGCGCCGCGCGTGTTGCTGGCGATTTTGCCGACGCACGCCGTGCACTTTTTTCTCGTCAACCGCATGCACGGCTTTCTCGTGCTCGGCGCTGTTTTTCTCGCGGTGACCGGCGGCGAAGCGCTCTACGCCGACATGGGTCACTTCGGCGCGCAGCCGATCCGCCTGGCGTGGTTCGTCTGCGTTTTTCCCGCGTTGCTGATCAACTATTTCGGACAAGGCGCATTGCTGCTGCGCGACAAAGCGGCCGTCGCAAATCCGTTCTTCCACATGGCGCCGAACTGGGCCAAATATCCGCTGGTGATCCTGGCCACAGTGGCCGCCGTGATCGCATCGCAAGCCGTGATCTCCGGCGCGTTTTCGCTGACGCGCCAGGCCGTGCAGCTCGGCTACGTCCCGCGCATCCAGATCCGCCACACCTCGGCACGCGAGATCGGACAGATCTACATCCCCTCGATCAACTGGCTGCTGATGATCGCCGCCATCGGTCTCGTGCTCGCGTTCAAGAGCTCGAGCGCTCTGGCCGCCGCGTACGGAGTTGCGGTCACCGCGACGATGGGCATCACCACCGCCCTGCTCGCGATCGTCGAGCGCGAACGGTGGCATTGGTCGTTGATCGCAGTCCTCAGCCTGACCGTCCCGGTCCTCATGATCGACCTCGCCTTCTTCGGCGCCAACATCATCAAAGTTGAAGAAGGCGGCTGGTTCCCACTGGTTATCGGCGCGCTCGTCTTCACTGCGATGACGACATGGGCGCGCGGCCGTCAGATCCTCGCCGAACGCTTGAAAGAAACGACGCTGTCCACCGACGACTTGCTTCGCGATCTCGCCAGCGGACGCATTCCGCGCGTCCCTGGAACGGCAATCTTCCTCTCACGCCAGGCTGACGGCGTTCCGACCACGCTGCTTCACAATCTCAAGCACAATAAGGTCGTCCACCAGCGAGTGATCCTGCTGAGCGTGAATATGGAAGAGTCGCCGCACCTCGGCGATGAGGAACGCTTTGAGTATCAGGATCTCGGGCAGGGCGTCGCGCGCCTGGTCCTGCGCATGGGCTTCATGGAAGATCCAGATCTGCCGGACCATCTGGAGCGGCTGTCCCAGCGGATCGGCTCCTTCAACGCCATGACCACCAGTTACTTCCTCGGTCGCGAAACACTGATCCCGACCAAGCGTCCCGGCATGGCCCTCTGGCGCGAGAAACTCTTCGCCTCAATGATGCGCAACTCGTCCAGCGCCGCGCAGTACTTCTCCCTGCCCGCAAACCAGATCATCGAGCTCGGCGCGCAGATCGAGATGTAGCGGGCGCTTACGTTGTCATTCCGAGCCGCCGACACCCCGG
>DATART010000057.1:0-1554 GCA_036264035.1 Thermoanaerobaculia bacterium
GCTTTCGAGCCGGCGGCCTGGACGAGAACGGCGTCGATGATGTCGTCGTATTTTTTACGTCCGTTGATCGTAAGCGCGACGATGGCCGCTTCGAGCGGCGACATGCTCGGGTTGAACGCGGCGTTTTCAGCGACGCCGCCGCTGTAGATGCTGCCGTCGGCCGTCTTCAGCGCCACGCCCGCGTAACTCTTGCTGTACGGCGCATACGACGCGTTGGCGGCGTTTAGTGCGGCGTCGATCAGGTCATCCGAGCCGTCGACGGTCATGCCATGTGACTGCGGCGACATCAACGCGGCGGTGATACCGAGGTCTGTGGGACCGAACGCGTTCGGGAGAAGAGCTGTCAGGGGGGTGGTCGGCGTGTTCGGCAGGATGATTTTTAGCGTCGAAGCACTCGTCAGCTCGTTCAGAAACTGGCGGCAGTATCCGCACGGGGCAGCGGAAACGGCCAGGAGATCGATTCCGGTCTCGCCGAACGAAATCGCGTGCATGGTCGCGGCCTGCTCGCCGTGAATGGTGAAACTCAACGCTTGTCCGGGAAACTCGTAGTTGGCGCCGAGGTAGAGATTGCCGCTCACTCCGTGCGCGACCGCGCCGACGAAGAAGTTCGAGATCGCCGGAATGGCGAACGTCTTCGCCAGCGGGATGAGATTGAGCATGAGCTGCTCGAGCGGAACACCAGAAGCAACGATGCGCTCGACAACGGCCGCCGGAACGTAACCGCCGGCCGACTGACGCGCCGATTCGATCTCTTCATTCGAAAGCATCCTGTCTCCTTACGAAGTTCTAAGCTTAGCGGCAATGATCACATTCGACGAGATTCGCGAACTCGCGCTGAAACTGCCCGGCGTCGAAGACGGTACTTCCTACGGGACGCCGGCGCTTAAAGTGAAGGGCAAGCTCCTGGCGCGGCTGAAAGAGGACGGCGCATCGGTCGTTTTCCGCGTGACGTTCGATCAACGCGACCTCCTGATGCAAACCAAGCCGAAGGTTTTCTTCATCACCGACCACTACCTGGGCTACCCCGCGGTGCTTATGCGCCTCGCCGCGGCGAGCAGGAAGGAAGCAGCGGACATCGTTGAGATGGCGTGGCGCTTCTCGGCGCCGAAGCGGTTGCAACAACGCTGACGGCGCTCGGAGTCATGCCGCGCGCCATCTGCTACGCTTCGCGCGAAACGCGGCATCCCGGTGCGGCGTCTTACGATCAGCATGAAACAGAACACGATTTTTCAGGCCGTGGCGATCGTCGCCGCGGGCATCCTCCTCGCGCTCGTCGCGAATGCGTTCGCGTCGCGCGATCGCAAAGTCACGCTTGTCGGCACCTATCCGAACGCGTTGAAAGTTCCGCCGCGCGAGGTGACCGTCGCGCCCGCACCGAAGCCCGTAGCGCCACCGATTGCGACGACGACACAGCCAGCGACGATAACCGTTCCGCCGACCGCGACCACCGTCACGCAACCAACCGCCACGCAACCAACAGCCGCGATCGAAACCGTCGGACTCAATCCCGCCGCAAAAAACCCGCCAAAGCCGGCGACCACCACGACAGCTCCC
>DATART010000121.1:0-3846 GCA_036264035.1 Thermoanaerobaculia bacterium
CAAACACCCACGCGTTGCCCCATCCGTCGTTCACCGGCATCGACTTGATGTACGTCGGGGAGAGCCTGCTGGTCATTACCGAAGGCGCCACGACCGAGGTCGGCACGAACGCGCCGGCGGCGTTGTACTTGTTGACGTCCGTTGCGCGTGCTTCCCAAGCCGTAGCGATGGTGCGCATGTCGGCCATGGAACGTTTCTGCTTCGCGCGCTGCATGGCGGTGAGCAGGTTAGGAATTGCGATGGCGGCGAGAATGCCGATGATCGCGACGACGATCAGCAGCTCGATGAGTGTGAAACCCTTCTGGTTCTTTTTAATCATATGAACCCTCCTGAGAGGGTTGTGTACGGCAAGCGGGATGCCGAGGGCCATTGCCATTGAACTCATTGATGTGATTGAGCTTACTCACGGTTACGATCGCCGTCTCAGCGTTTTCTGACGGTTTTTGCGTGAAGCCGATGACACTTTGTGTCAGAGAGCCGGAGGAGGAAGCGGCTCAAACGCGAAGCGGCTCACCACGCCCCGCAACAGGTTTACGCCGGTCCCGAACCAATCGATGCGTACCCGTTCGTCGACCGAGTGAATGCCTTGAGTCTGATACCAGTCGGTCAGGAACGGCATCAGGCCATACGCGTCGATTCCGCGGACGCGTAGATATCGCGAGTCGTTGTACCAGGCGGCGAGGACCTCGGGCCCCGTTTTCGTGCCGCCGTACTGCCGTTTCGCTTCGGCGGACAGCAGCGCGAACATCGGTGTATGGCGCGAGCTCAATGGTGCGGGGCCGCTTTTCTGGAACACCTCTTCGATCGTGACTCCATACCGCGCCGCGATGCCGCGCAGCCACTCGATGCGCGCATCGGGATTCTCGTCCGGCAGGTTGAAGAGATTGACGCGCATCGTGGCGCCGCGGCCGTCGGATTCAACGGCTTCCGCCCAAACCACGTTTTGCGTGAGCTCGCGATAGCCGGAGGCCAGGAGCCAGAGCTTGTCCGTAGCGACGGTGCGATCGATGTTGTCGAGAAACTGTCCCTGCTCCACGCGGATCGGCGCGAGCTCGTGCAGAAAGTCGCGCACTTCCGGCAGGACGCGGTCGGCGTCGATGCGGGTCATGAACGGCTCGAGCGCGATGCGCAGAGCCTGCATCGATTGCCGGTCGCGCGCGCGCAGCCGGGCGCGGACCGTCATCTTCGTCCCGATCTCGATCCCGAAATAGCTGATCCGCTCCTGCGTCGTCTCCGTGATCCCGCCTTCGTTGATAGCGTAGCGGATGCCGGCGAAGACGTCGGGGCGATGATCGAGCAGCCAGGCCGTGCCGAGCGTGCCTCCCGACTCTTCGTCCGCGACCGCGAGGAAGACGATGTCGCGCTCCGGCGTGCGATGCGTACGTGCGACGTCGATGAAGGCCAGCAACTCGCAGATGGCGATGCCTTTCATGTCCAGCGTTCCGCGGCCATACATCTGGTTCAGCTCGACCTCGGCAGCGAACGGCGGATGCCTCCAGCCCGTCGGGGCCGCCGGCACGACGTCGATGTGATTGAGGAGCAGCAGGCCATCGCCGTGCTGTTTGCCGGCGATGCGCGCGTAAACGCTGGCGCGGCGCGGCGCGGACTCGATGATCTCCGCGTGGACGCCGTTTTTTTCGAGGATGTCCGCCAGAAACTTCGCGCCGGGAAGTTCATTGCCGGGAGGATTCGACGTATCGATCCGCACGTATTGCTGCAGCAGCGCCACCTCGGGTGTAATCGTCGCCGGCTTGGGAATCCAGAGCCGCTCCGAGGCCATCTGGCGTTCGGCCTGTGCGATGTAGATGCGGAGCCCGGCGATGAGTGCGACGCCTGTAATCAGCAGCGCGAGCGGTAGAGACCAGCGTCGCATCGCTAGCTCGGCGGGAGGTCCCCACCGGGAGGCTCGTCGCGCGGCTCTTCCGGTTCGGGAATCACGGCCTCGAGGTGCGTTCCATGCGCATCCGCAACGACGTGCACCGGCTCCTCGTACGCCGGCGCGTGCGCGACGAGATTCGGATGCCGATACACCACGAGGATTCCGATCAGTACGGCGGCGGTGATCAGCGAGATCAGCATCCCGATGCGCACCAGCTCGTTGCGGTACTCCATCTCGATGTGATGCCGGCCCGCGGTGACGACGACTCCCTGATAGGCGATGTTCGTGATCACCGCGGGGACGCGCGTGCCGTCGATGCGGATGTTCCAGTACTTGTGCGGCGTCACGCTCATGACCAGAAAGCCTTCGCCGAGGCTTTCCACGTCGAGCGAGGCGGTGTTAGCCGTTTCGGCGACGCGATGCACGATTCCGCGCGCCGGGACGAACGATGGGCGGGCGACGAAGGCGACGGCGTTGCTGAAGCTGGAGGTAGTGAGCTGCTTTACGAAATCGGCGCGGTCGCGGATCGTGACCACCTGATCGGCGAAGTAGTAGCGAGGGAAATGCGGCCCTTCCACGAACGCGATCGGCAGCGAGTCCTTGAAGTTTCCGCCATTCCGTTTTTTCTCGGCGTCGAAGTCGCGGTAGACGCCGCGGTACCAGGCGTTGGACATGGCCATGAACGGCTTCCACCAGTCCGCGCGGCCGGAGCGTTTGACATCCCAGACGGAGTCGGTGAGATCGATGGTCGGCAGAAGCGCGGTCTTGTCGTAATCGCGTTCGAGAACGGTGCGCAACCCGGAACCGGCCGGTGTCATCGGAAAGAGTCCGTCACGCACAACCCAGTAGACGGCGTCGCCCGTGGAGAAGAATTGATTCGCCGGTTTCTCGGTGCCGTACCAATCGGCCTCGTGAAAGATGCGGAAGTCGGCACGGTTGCCCGGGATCGTGCGCGAGACCGGCGGCGGATCGAAGAAGCGGCGAGGCTCGCGCGGATTGAGCTCCCAGGTCACGTAGCCGAGATCGATGATGACGAAGAGGGCGGCGGCGGCGAGCCAGATTTTTCTGGCGCGGCCGCGCGCGGTGAGTAGCAGCGCCAGCAGAGCGGCGCCGCGGATCGCGGCGATGATCCAGTCGTTTCGCGACAACGTGATCGCATAGGTCGCTGCCGAACCGGCGGTGGCGCTCCACGCTTTGCGCAGCGACGCGAGATCCGTCGCTTTGCTCAGAAGATTGAAGAGGCGCGGGTAGAACGAAGTGAAGCCGAGGATGGCCAGGATTGCCGCGACCAGCATCGTGGCCGCTGCGAATCCGAGCGCCCCGCTGCGGACGTCTTCGTCACCGGCGAGCATCCGGTCGAGCATCTGCGACGCGAAGATGATCATCGCGAAGACGCCCATCAGGATGAACTTTTCCGGATAGCGGATCGACGTGGCGATGCCGGCGTCGTAGAGCCATTGCAGCAGCGGCGTGTGTCCGCCGAGGGCCAGAAGCGAGGAAAAGAGAAAGATGATGAGCACGAGACGGCCGCCGCGCGGGCGCGCGAATGCGCCGCCGATCGCGAGCGCCGTGACGGCGATGCCGGCGTAGATGCTGAAAAGAAACGGCGATCCCATCCCCGGATACAGGCCGCCGCCCCAATAGTGCATCACGTTGCCGATGGAGATGTGGCCGAGGACGTTGGGATAGATCAGCTCCGCGAATTTCGGCCACGGCATACTCCACGCGCTGACCAGGTCGAACTCGAACGGCCGTGACCGTGCCGAATCGTGGACGTGATCGAGAGCGGGCAGGATCTGCGCGGCGCCGAGCAGGAATGCCGTCATCGAGATCACCGCGATCCAGAGAACGCGCGTGATCATCTTCGACACCCGCGGGCGGGCGTACCAGCCGCGATACAGCGCGTACATGCCGATCAGGACGCCGGTCTGCATCACCGTGGTCGGCTCGGAGACGAGAAACTCGAT
>DATART010000062.1:0-8379 GCA_036264035.1 Thermoanaerobaculia bacterium
GGTTGGTTCGAGGTCGTCGATCGTTTTGAATCTGCCGGAGAGAAAGCCGCGGCCGATCGGCGAGTAGGCGACGAATCCGATGCCGAGCTCGCGCACGGTCGGCAGAATCTCATCCTCGGGATCGCGGCTCCAGAGCGAGTACTCCGCCTGCAGCGCCGCGATCGGGTGCACCGCGTGCGCGCGGCGGATCGTTTGCGGCGCCGCTTCGGACATGCCGATGTGGCGGACCTTGCCCGCGCGGACCAGGTCGGCCATTGCGCCGATCGTCTCCTCGATCGGCGTGGTGCGGTCTACGCGGTGCTGGTAGTAAAGATCGATGTGATCGACGCCGAGGCGTTGCAGCGACGCGTCGCAGCACTTGCGGACGTAGTCTGCCTTGCCGCTGATGCCGAGGAATGCGCCGTCTTCGCCGCGCATGTTGCCGAACTTCGTGGCCAGAACGACTTCATCGCGACGGTCGCGGATGGCGCGGCCGACCAGCTTCTCATTCGTGAAGGGACCGTACATGTCGGCCGTGTCGAGAAAGTTGCAGCCGAGGTCGAGTGCGCGATGGATCGTGGCGATCGACTGCGCGTCATCGTGGGAGCCGTAGAACTCCGACATCCCCATACAGCCGAGGCCGATGGCAGAGACTTCGAGAGAGTTGCCGAGCGTACGTCTCTTCAACTGCGGCGATCCTCGTTTCGCAACGCTTCCTCGACGGTGCGCTCATCACCCTCGGCCTGACTCGGCTTCTGTTCGACGCGCTCACCGGACTGCCGCCGGCTTTCCTGCGCTTCGCGTTTGGCAGGACGTTCCTTCGGTTCCACTCGGGACATCACGGCCTCCTGCCGGGGTTGCAGCAAATGGAGTGCCGTCATTTGAACGCGATCCAGTCGCTCATGCCGACCACGCGGCTCGACATCTCGCTCTTCTGTTCGTGGACGAAAACGCGCATGCGGATGGGATGCTTGAGATCGGGGAGCGACAAAAGGCGGGACAGATCCTGCGTCAGCGTGATCGTACCGGTCGCGGCCTGGAGATAATCCGGCCGCGGCGGCGATAGCGGACCGTCGCCAACCGCCTTCACCTCCCGCTTCACACTGATCGTCTTGTTCGGCGTCGTGGTTTCGAAGACGAAGTCGAGGAAGTAGGTAAACGGCTTGAACCCGCGGATGTCGTAATCGACGACGGCGTTGATTGTCATCGAGGGCGTCAGCTCACTTCCCGGCAGCGGCGCGATGCTTCGGACCGTCACGGTCGCCGTCGGAACTTCGGCGGGCGCGTTGAGGTCGGTCGTCAGCAGTTCCCACGGTCCGACCCCCGTCATCTGCATCTCCGTCGCCTCGGGAAAGAAGAGGAAGTGCATGACGCGCGGCGGATTCACATAGAAGCTGCCGGCGCGATAGCGCTTCGTGTTGCCGGCGTTGGCGACCGAGCCAAAGCCGAGGTCGACGGCGCCGGAGAGGATGGTCACGCGTTCCTGCCGCGGATGCCAGTGCGGAGGGATCGCCGACCCCGCGGGGATGCGTACGCGCATGGTGAACATGCCGTCAGCCTTCGGGCTCCCCTCGAGCACCGCCATCTTCGATCCCGGCGGCAGCGTCGGCGGCCCATCGATCCAGACCATCGCGTCGGGAGTGAGTCCGATGGCCGGGTCGGGTTTGGGTGCGGTCTGGGCGCTGAGTACCGAGGCGAAGAGTGCGATGAGGACGGTTGCGCGCATCGGCGAATCATACGGTCATTCAACGCCCGAGCCGGCCACCCTGAGGTTCAGAACCGCTTCGACGAGGTTCGCGATGCTTTCAAGCGGTCGGCGGACCTATTCGATGAGATCCGCGATGCTTTTTAACGATCGACGGACCGTTTCGACGAGGTTCGCGATGCTTTTAATCGGTCGACCGACCTATTCGATGAGGTCCGCGATGCTTTTAATTGGTCGACGGACCTATTCGATGAGGTCCGCGACGCCTTTAATAGGTCCATGGACCTATTCGATGAGGTCCGTGATGCATTCGATGAGGTCCGCGCTGCTTTTTAATAGGTTAGGAACCTATTCGATGAGGTTCGCGATGCTTTTTAATAGCTCCATGGAGCTATTCGATGAGGTCCGCGCTGCTTTTTAATAGGTTAGGAACCTATTCGATGAGGTCCGCGCTGCTTTTAATCGGTCGACGGACCTATTCGATGAGGTTCGCGATGCTTTTTAATAGGTCCATGGAGCTATTCGATGAGGTTCGCGATGCTTTTTATTGGTCGGCGGACCGATTCGGTGAGGTTCCCGCTTCTTTCTACAGGGATGATGGGGTGAAAGACGTAGCTAAGGTACACAGACGAATGGCCTTAGCAGCGTTTGCGGCCAAAACTCCAAGTTAAGGAAATCGACCGGCCCGCGATGCCTCCGTGAGCGAACCGGAAGATCTCGATGCCGAACCCAACAGGTCAGGCGATCGGTTCTGGTCGAACGTGACTCCGGGTGGAATGGCAAACCGAACCATTCCTGTTGACATCCGCCGAGGAATGCATAAAAATTCACAGCGATGAATATTCATGCGCATGGAGTGGGGCTTCGCAGACGCGACGAGATTCTTCGCATCGTCGGCGAGCAGCCCGTCCATTCGCAGGATGAATTGCTGGCGCTCCTCAAGAAGCGCGGCTTCAAGGTCACACAGCCGACGCTCTCCCGCGACCTGCGCGAGCTCGGCGTGGCCAAGTCGCCAAACGGGTACGTCACACGCGACGCCTTTGCCGGCGGCGCCGTCGTCGCCTTCGCGCCGCGCGACGTCGTCGAAACGCGGGTGGATCAGGCGGTCGCTGAATTCGTTACCGGCGTGGAGCCGGGCGGCAATCTGGTCGTCATCCGCACGACCGTCGCCAGCGCGCAGCCGGTGGCCAGCGCCATCGATGCCGCCTCCATCGATGGCGTCCTCGGCACGATCGGCGGCGACGACACCATCTTCGTGGCCTTCCGCACGCCCGCCGCGGCCACGGCCTTCGCTGAACGCGTGCGACGAACGATCGGCATCCGCCGCCGTACCGCCCGTTGAGCTTTCCCTGGAATCCCGACCATGAACGAAACGAACATCAATGCAAGGAAGCGTGTTGCCATCGTCGGCGCCACCGGCTACTCCGGCGCCGAGCTGACGGCTATCCTTGCGCGCCATCACCAGGTAGAGCTGGTCGCGCTCTTCTCGTCGAGCAGCACCGCGCGCGGGCCGGTCACGCCGACGCTGCCGCAATTCATCGCCGAGCCGTTCACGATGGAGGCGCTGCTGGCCGCGCAGCCGGAGCTCGTTTTCCTCTGCACACCGAACGAAGTCTCCGCCAGTCTCGCGCCGCAACTCCTCGATCACGGCATGAAGGTCATCGACCTCTCCGGCGCCTTCCGCCTCGAAGAGCCGTCGATGTATCCGACGTGGTACGGCTTCGATCATGAGCGGCCGAACCTTCTCGGCGAAGCCGTCTACGGGCTGACCGAGTACTGCAACGGCGAGTTGAAGAACGCGCGGCTGGTGGCCAATCCGGGCTGCTACCCGACTTCGATTCTGCTCGCGCTCCGGCCGCTTACGTTCGCCATCGACCGCGAGCAGCCGGTGATCTGCGACTCGAAGAGCGGCGTCTCCGGCGCCGGCAAGAAGGCCGATCTGAACTTTTCCTTCGCCGAATTGTTCGGCAATTTCAAAGCCTACGGCGTCGGCCAGCATCGGCACGAGCCGGAGATCCGCCAGCAGCTTCACCTCGGCGATCGCGCTCCGGTCGTCTTCGTGGCGCACCTGCTGCCGGTCCATCGGGGAATCCTGTCGACGATGCATATCGGCTTCACGCATGCGATGACGGAGCAGCAGATTACCGACGCGTATGCGCGGACGTATGCAAACGCGCCCTTCGTGCGCATACTGCCGGCCGGACAGCTGCCGGAGCTGAAGAATGTCGTCAACACGCCGCGCGCGGAGATCGGCTTCCAGCTGCTTCAGGGCGGCCGCCGCGCGGTGATCGTCTCGGTCATCGACAACCTGCTCAAAGGCGCCGCGTCGCAGGCGGTGCAGAACTTCAACCGCATGTGCGGCTTCGCGGAGACGGAGGCGCTGGTCTGATGAACGTCATCAAGTTGGGCGGAAGCCTTCTGGACGATCCGGTGCGCCGCGCCGAGGCGTTGAGTGCGATCGCGGCGCAATGGAAAAAGGGGGACGAGATCGTCCTCGTTCACGGCGGCGGCAAGCATGTCGACGCGAACCTGAAGCGACTCGGCATTCCGAAGCGGACCTACGCCGGATTGCGCGTCACGGACGACGAGACGCTCGACGTGGTCGTGGCCACGCTGGCCGGCTCCGTCAACAAGATGCTCGTCGCGGAGCTGGCGGCGATCGGAGTCCGTTCGGCCGGCGTCAGCGGCTGCGATGCGTCAACGCTCTCCGCCGAACTGCATCCGCCGATCGACGGCGTTGACCTCGGCCACGTCGGCAGCGTCATCGGCGGCGATCCGACGCTGCTCCGCGCGATCGTCAGCTACGGAATCCTGCCGGTCGTTTCGTCCGTCGCCGAAGGTCCGAACGGAACGCTGCTGAACGTGAATGCCGATTCCGCCGCCGCGGCGATCGCTGTATCGCTCGGCGCCGAAGAGTTGATTTTCATCACCGACGTTGCCGGCCTGCTCGATGAATCCGGCAACGTCGTCGCCGAACTGCATGCCGAGGAAGCGGAAGCGCTCCTCGGCACGGAAGTCGTCAGCGGCGGCATGCGGCCCAAGCTGCAGGCCGCGCTGCACGCGCTCGGATCGGGCGTGCGGCGAATCACCATCGGAGAAGAAGGAGGTACGAACCTTGTTGCTGCATGACGAATCGCCCGCCGCCGTCGAAGAGCGCGAGAAGGCCTTCCTCCTCGGCACGTACGCCCGTACGCCGTTCCATCCGCGAAGCGGCAGAGGCGCGCGGATTATGGATGCCGAGGGGCGCGAATATTGGGACCTGCTGGGAGGCATCGCGGTCAACGCGCTCGGCCATCGCCACCCGCGCCTGATCAAAGCGCTGCGCGACGAATCGAACGCGTTGCTGCATCTGTCGAATCTTTATTACCACCCCGCGCAGGGTCTCCTCGCCGAGCGCCTCGTGCGCGCCTCGGGACTCTGCCGCGCGTTTTTCTGCAACAGCGGGACGGAAGCGAATGAAGCGGCGCTGAAGTTCGCGCGTCTCGCCAATCCCGGCCGCGCGGGCATCGTCGCGCTCAACGAAAGCTTCCACGGACGGACGATGGGATCGCTGGCCATGACCGGCCACGAGGCGTATCGCGCGCCGTTCGAACCGCTCATTCCCGGCGTCACGTTCATCGAGCCGAATGATGTTGCCGCGCTCGAAGCCGCGGTCACCGAATCGACGTGCGCGATTTTCCTCGAACCGATCATGGGCGAAGGCGGCATCATCCCGCTCTCGCACGACTTCCTCGCCGCCGCGCGCCGCATCGCCGACCGCAGCGGCGCGATTCTGATCTTCGACGAAATCCAGTGCGGACTCGGTCGCACCGGAACGCTCTTCGCCTTCCAGCAGAGCGGCATCGTCCCCGACATCGTCACGCTGGCCAAGCCGCTCGGCGGCGGACTCCCGCTCGGCGCGGTCCTCACCGGCGCGGCCATCGAAGGGCTGGTCAAGCCGGGACATCACGGCACGACTTTCGGCGGAAACCCTGTCGCCTGCCGGCTCGGCCTGGCAGTGCTCGACGAGATCGAAGAGTCGAACCTGCTCGATCGCGTGACGACGATCGGCGACTGGTTCCACACGCAGTTGCTCGCACTGCAATCGCGCAACACATCGATCGTCGAGGTGCGCGGCCAGGGATTCATGTGGGGCATCGAGCTCGATGGCCCCGCGAAGCCGGTCGTCGCCGAACTGCTGACGAAAGGATTCGTCTGCGGCACCGCCCGCGACAACGTCATCCGCCTTCTGCCGCCGTACATCACGCCGAAGAAGGCATTCGCGGAGTTTATCGACGCACTGGAAGCGGCTCTCGGCTCTCGGCTGTCGGGTGTCGGGGCGCCTACGACAGAGCCGGCCAAGCAAAAAACAGCAGCGTAAGAACCCGACACCCGACACCCGACACCCGACACCCAAGCTATAGGAGCCGCCAATGAAAAACACCTACAAAAAAGTCGCGCTGGCCTACTCAGGCGGTCTCGACACCTCGATCATCATTCCGTGGCTCAAGGAAAACTACGGCTGCGAAGTCGTGGCCGTGGCTGTCGACGTCGGTCAGGCCGAAGAGACAGCCGGCCTGGCGGAGAAGGCGTATCGCACCGGCGCGTGCGACTTTCATCTCATCGATGCGAAAGAGGAGTTCGCACGCGACTTCCTCTTTCCCGTCTTGAAAGCCGGCGCGATTTACGAGAAGGACTACCTCCTCGGCACGTCCACCGCACGCCCGCTGATTGCCAGAAAACAGGTCGAGATCGCCCTCGCCACCGGCTGTGACGCGCTCGCGCACGGCTGCACCGGCAAGGGCAACGATCAGGTCCGTTTCGAGCTCGCGTATCAGGCGCTCGCGCCGGAGCTGGCCGTCATTGCGCCGTGGCGCGAGTGGGACATCGTCTCGCGCGAGGACGCCATCGACTACGCCTCCTCGCGCGGCATCCCCGTGCCGGTGACGAAGAAGGACCCGTACTCGCGCGACCGCAATCTCTGGCATCTCTCGCACGAAGGCGGCCCGCTCGAGGATCCGTCGTTCGAGCCCGAAGCGTCGATGTTCAAGCTGACCGTCGATCCGATGACGGCGCCCGACGCGCCGGAGAAAGTCGCCATCACCTTCGAAGCCGGCGTTCCCGTTGCCGTCAACGGCGCGGTCATGTCGCCCGCGGCAATCGTGATCGCACTCAACGAAATCGGCGGACGCAACGGTGTCGGCCGCGTCGATCTTGTCGAGAACCGGCTGGTCGGCATCAAGTCGCGCGGCGTGTACGAAACACCCGGCGGCACGCTGCTCGTCACCGCGATCAAGGCGCTCGAATCGATCACGCTCGACCGCGATAGCTCGCATGAAAAGGAACGCATCGCTACGCGCTATGCGGAGCTCGTCTACTTCGGCCAGTGGTTCTCGCCGCTGAAGGAAGCGTTTGACGCCTTCGCCGATTCGATCATGGCGAACGTCAGCGGAACGATCACGCTCAAGCTCTACAAAGGAAATACGACGATCGTCGGCCGCACCTCGCCGAACTCGCTGTACAGCGAGGAGCTGGCCAGCTTCAACATGACCGGCTACGACGCCCGCGACGCCGCCGGCTTCATTCGCGTCTTCGGACTCCCGACCCGTGGCCGCTATCGCATCGCGGCCGACAAGAATCTCGACGACACGCTGCCCGCCGATGAAGTCACGGCGGCGCGGCTGCGGAAGGCGGCGGGTTGACGCAGAAGCTGTGGGGCGGGCGTTTCGAGGGGGAGCCGTCGCCGTTGCTGCGGCGGCTCAACGACTCGTTCGCGTTCGACCGCGAGTTGTTCGACGATGACGTGGAAGGCTCGATCGCCTGGGCGCGCGCGCTGGCTGAAGCCGGTGTGCTGTCCGACGATGAGTTGGATCTGATTCTCGGGTCACTGGTGCGCATCGAGGCGCCGACCGGCGGCGATTACGAAGACGTTCATTCGTATGTCGAAGCGAAGCTGTACGAGTTGATCGGCGCCGGCGCGGGCAAGCTGCACACGGGCCGCTCGCGCAACGATCAGGTCGCGACCGATCTTAAACTGTGGCTGAAGCGCGCCTGCAACGAAGCGCTCGATATCGTCACGACGCTCATCGCCACGCTGGCCACTCGCGCCTCCGAGGAAGCGGCGACGCCGATGCCGGGCTACACGCATTCCAAACAGGCCGAGCCGATCACGTTCGGACACTGGTGCCTGGCGTACGTCGAAATGCTCCGCCGCGATCGTTCGCGGTTCACCAGCGCCATCGAACGCGGCGACGAATGCCCGCTCGGCTCCGGCGCGCTCGCCGGGACGCCGCTCGCGATCGACCGCGCCGCGCTCGCGCGCTCCCTAGGCTTCGCGCGCGCGACCGCGAACTCGATCGACGCCGTCTCCGACCGCGACTTCGCCGCTGAGTATCTCTTCGCGTCAGCGTTGCTTCTTACGCACCTGTCGCGTCTCGCAGAGGATCTGATTTTCTTCACGTCCGACGAGGCTGCGTATGCCGAGCTGCCGGACGCGATGTCCACCGGCTCGTCGCGTATGCCGCAGAAGAAGAACCCGGACGTCCTCGAACTTGCTCGCGGATATGCGGCCCGTTCCATCGGCGAGTTGACCGGATTCATCGCGCTGCTCAAAGGACTTCCGCTGGCGTACGACAAAGACCTTCAGCTCGACAAGGAGCCGCTCTTCCGCACACGCGCCGTCATCGCGTCGCTCCTCCCCGCGCTCAACGAATTGA
>DATART010000178.1:0-3251 GCA_036264035.1 Thermoanaerobaculia bacterium
TCTACGCCGTCTGCTCTGCCGTCGCGAACGAGCGCAACTGCGCGATCAGCTCGCGGACGTCGAACGGCTTGAGGACAGCGCCGTCCGCGCCGAGGGCTTTGAGGTCGGACCTCGAGACCGGTTCGCCGCTGAGGATGAGGATCGGCAATCCGTCGAAGCCGGGCTCGGCGCGAAGAGCGCGGATGACCTCGTCTCCGGTCATGCCGGGCATGTTCTTGTCGATGAGCACGACCGAGGGCTTGCGTTTCCGCGCCTCGATCAACGCCTCGGGGCCGCTCTCCGCCGTCACCGCTTCGAAGCCGAATTCGCGCAGAAGATTGCGCATCAACATGAGGATCGGAAGGTCGTCATCAACGACGAGGATGATAGGCTTGGACGTCATCGCGGTCGTTTCAGTGTAACGGATGTTGTTGCGCCCAACAACGGAACGCCGCAAAATTTTGCGCCGTACGTAAATCATGCCGATCCGCCATGACCGCAAAGTCTCGATCCTCGACGTGATGGGGCCGGTGATGGTCGGCCCGTCCAGCTCGCACACGGCCGGCACGGCGCGACTCGGCCGCGTTGCGCGCGAAATCCTCGACGAAGATCCGGTCGCCGTGCATTTCTTTTTGCATCCGCCGCTTGCCGCGACGTACCGCGGTCACGGCTCCGACTTCGCGCTGGTCGGCGGTTCTATCGGACTGAACGTCGACGATCCGCGCATCCCCGAGGCCATCCGCATCGCTGAGCAGATGGGTGTCGACATCACATTTTCCGAAGAAGACCTCGGCGACGTGCATCCGAACACGGTGCGCATCGAGATCCGCGGCAAGTCGCGCGAGGCGGAGATCAGCGGCTCGTCGATCGGCGGCGGCGTGATCGAAGTCTTCAAGATCAACGGCTTCCAGACGCGATTCAAAGGCGACTCGCCGACGCTGCTTCTTTTCTACCGCGACCGCGCCGGCATGATCTCGGAGGTGACGAAAATCATCGCCGAGGAGGGGATCAACATCGCCTCGCTGTCGTGCTCGCGAAAGCAGCGCGGCAAGGACGCGTTCATGCAGATCGACGTCGATTCGCCGATGTCGGACGCTGCGCTGCAGCGCATTCGCGATACCGCGGATGTGGATGAGGCGCGGTATCTCGATCGGATTCCGTAACACTCATTTCGGCGACGGCAGGCTCACGAGCACGGATGTGATCGCGAGCACGACCGTTGCCGCGATCACCTCGGCTGTCGCAGACCGTCGCAGTACGCCCGCCGCCGACTCCGTACCGAGCAGCGGACGTTGCTTCCGCCAGTTCCAGGCTCCCAGTGCAACGACGACCAGCACGACGCAGAGCTTCGCGATCAGCGTGTAGCCGTACGGCGTGCTCCAGAGATTGCTCAGCACTTTGAGATGACGCCAGGCGGTGTTCACACCGGTGAACGCCAGGACGGCGAACGCGCCGAGCGCAAGCGGAGAGAATCGATGGACCATGTTCGCGGCCAGCTCGCCCCGGCGGACGTTACCCAGGTCGCTATGGAGAACGGTTGTGAATCCGGCCATCAGGAGGATGAAGAGCGTTCCGATCCAGAGACCGCCGGCGAGAACGTGGATCGGATTGATTGCCCGGTTCCATCCGGAGAGAAGGCTCGCCAGCGGCTCACCGATGGTTCCGATTGCCGCTAGGAACCAGCCTGCTCCGATGCGCGACACGGCGAGCAGAAATCCGATCACGCCGAGCACGATGCAGATCGTTTCGACCGTGGTCTGCGTCTCGGAAGTGACGACGCTGACAAGCGAAATACCCTTCTTCTGCGCCGCGGGCGCCAGATCGAACGCGACGTACATCAGCGACGTAACGAGGAAACCGATGACGCCGTAGATCGCGGCGCGGCGTGCGGCACGTCCGGCGATGGCCGGCTCAGCAGCTGCGTCCCCGCGCAGAACGACGAAGCGGAAGCCGACGGCGCCGATGGCCATAAAGGAGCAGATGAACGCGACGATGCCGATGATCACGCCCGCAAGGTTGATGTTCATGCCGGAAGCCTAGCGCGGGGGCGGAGTTTTCGCGAGACTTGATTCGTTCGTAGACCGCATGATTGAAAGCTTTTCCCACCTCGAACAACTCGCTGCGGGCCGCGACCTCGCGGATGTTTTTCTGGAGAGCGACGAGCAGGAGCATGCCGTTCCCGGCGATCAGATCCTCGAGGCGTTGCGGCGACGCCGTGCTGTGATGCGCGATTGTGTCGAGCGCGGCAAGGGCGGCGGGACGTCGATGGGGAAGCTCGTCGGCAACGAGGCCAAGCTGCTCAATGACGCGTTCCTGGCGGGGCGTACCTTCCTCGATCCGCTGACGGTGAAGGCGGAGATTTACGCGCTGTCGGTGATGGGGGAGAACTCGCGCATGGGCGTCATCGTCGCGGCGCCGACCGCCGGCGCGGGCGGAGTCGTACCGGGCATGCTGCTGGCGCTCGAGGAAGAGCGCCATATCGATCCGGAAAAGACGGTGCGCGCGCTGGTGGTCGCGGGCGGCATCGGCTCGATCATCGCGCTGTCGGCGAACATTTCCGGCGCGGCGGGCGGATGCCAGAACGAAGTCGGCGTCGCCGCGGCAATGGGCGCGGCGGCCGTCGCATACATGATGAATGGCACGACGCGCCAGTCGATCCACGCCGCCGCGATCGCGCTGAAGAATACGCTCGGCCTGGTCTGCGATCCGGTCGGTGGACTGGTCGAGGTTCCGTGCGTGAAACGCAACGCGCTCTTCGCGGTGCACGGACTTACCGCGGCGCAGCTCGCGATGGCCGGCGTCGAGTCGGTCATTCCAATGGATGAAATCGTCGAAGCGATGGTGCGCATCGGCCGCGCGCTTCCCCGCGGACTGCGCGAAACCGCCGAGGGCGGACTGGCCACGACGCTGACGGGATGCTCGATCGGCGACCGCCTGAAAACCGAGGCGAATCAGCGCCGCGCAGAGCGCGCGGCGGAACGCGAACGGGCCGCGCAGGAGCGGAAGGAGTCGGTGCAGTAGCTTTCTCGTGTTGTCGGTTGTCTGTTGTCCGTCAGGCGTGGCCGCTTGTTTGTCGCGCAACAATCGAGACGCGCAACAATAGCGGAATCTGACAACCGAAAACCGACAACAGACAACAACAAGCGAAAAACCGACAACGGGTTACAGCAGCATTATGGGTAATACCCCCGGATCGTCTTCGCCTTGCCGTCGCTGACCTGCACGTCCACGCTCCGCCACTTCGTGCCCGGCTTCACACCTTCCGGCGGATA
>DATART010000189.1:0-5006 GCA_036264035.1 Thermoanaerobaculia bacterium
CGGCACGCGCCTTCGCAAACGCCTCATCGCCCCACGGATACCAATCAACCGGGTTGTGCGCGTGCTGGAGGAGGTACGGAGAGGTCTCGTTCGCGAGGCGGTTCATGAGTTCAGAGTCTACTGTCATCCAGAGCCGCCGAAGCCGTGTAGCGCGCAGCGCGAGCGGCGGAGGACGGCGAAGGATCCCCGGCTGCAACCGCGGAGGGGTGGGCGGCAATCGTTAACCCGCCCAACCGGGTTAACAGCCGGGGATTCCTCGCCGCGCTTTGCCCCGGAGCCTGCGCTGAGCGAGCATAAGCGAGTCGAAGCGGGGCGCCGCCGGCTCGGAATGACAGCTACGCCTTCGGATGCGCTTTTTTGTACACGGCGATCAACTGCCAATCGTTGAGGTGCGTGTATTTTTGCGTCGTCGAAAGCGAGACGTGGCCGAGGAGCTCCTGGATGCCGCGGAGGTCGGCGCCGGCGTTGAGAAGGTGCGTCGCGAACGAGTGGCGCATCGTGTGCGGCGAAACGCCGGCGCGCAGCGACGCCTTGCGCACGTAGCCGTCGAACAGCCGCCGCACGCTGCGAGTCGTAATGCGCTGGCCGCGATAGTTGACGAACAGCGCCGGCTCCTCGGCGTCGGCGACGAGCGTGCCGCGAACGGCCAGCCAGGCGCGGATCGATTCCTCCGCCTTCGAGCCGAACGGCACGATGCGCTCCTTCGATCCCTTGCCGCGCACTTTCACGAGCCGCGCGCGAAGTTCGACGTCGTCGATGTTGATTCCAACGAGTTCGCTGATGCGCAATCCGGAGGCGTAGAGGAGTTCTAAATACGCCCGGTCGCGAATACCGAGCGGCGTCGACGTATCCGCCTGATCGAGCAGCAGCACGACGTCCGACGGTTGCAGCACGGACGGCAGATGCTTCTCGCGTTTCGGCGTAGCAACGTTCCTCGCCGGATTCGCTTCGACGGCGCCTTCGCGCATCAGGTACTTGAAGAACGACCGCATCGCCGACAGATGCCGCGCCGCCGAGGCGCGCGCGAGCTTGCGGCGCGCCAGATGCGCGAGATACGAGCGGACGGCAAGGTGATCGACCCGCTTCAGATCGAGTTGATCGCGCCCAAGCGTGAAGTACTCGTTGCACAGAAAGCCGACGAACGATTCGAGGTCATCGCGGTACGCGGTGATGGTATTGACCGAGACGTTTCGCTCGTAGGTGAGGTAGTCGAGAAACTCGCCGATTTCGTTCGTCACGCCCGCGCTCCCGAAGAGGATGATACGCCGTCGGCTTTAGAAGCTGATCGTGAACTGATTGATATAACCGATATACGTAAGAACAGCGTTCTCCAGAATGTCTCGACCGATAAGGCAATCGATGTTCTGCATGCCGAGCGGAGCGCAGATCACGATGGCGTTTGCGAAAGAAAGGGCGTTAGGGAAGCTGATATCGACATTGAACTGGTCACAATCGAGCGGTTGAGTCGTCGACGGCGTGTGGATCGGCACGGTTCCAATCGGGCGTACGCCAAGCATGGAAACCACCCTTGGGTTGACGACCGTGCCCGAGGCGCCTGTGTCGATCATGGCGGTCGCCCGAAGAGGCGAAGCGACGATGGCGCCAGGGTCTGATGCGCGGAGCGCTTCGACAAAGGCTCGAGAAGGGCTAACGACTATCTCGATCAGCGGCCCTACATCTACGAGGTTTGGGACGGTGCCGGTAAACGACGGCTTCGCGCTCTACTCGCCAATGCGAAGCCCAGTGAAGTTGAGAGGGATTTCGAACTCGGCAACTTTCTTGACTAAAAACGGATGATTGCCAAACTCGCGATACCCCCGAACCAAAGCATCCATCCGATCCTCGAAGACATCAACCACATCGGTGCCCTTGATAAGGACGAACTTGCCCTTTGCGCGTCCCAGAAGCTCATCGCGATGTTCAGCAAACGTTGCAAGCTCCGCCGCCAGCGAACTTTGTCCTTTGTTTGCCGTCATTGTTCAACCTCCGAAGGAACGGTAAGTCATCTTCCCGGCTTCTGCAAACAGCGACTCGTCCCAAATGATGTCAAACCCCTCGCGTTGCGCCTGCGGCATAGCGCGTGCTAGGTTCCTTCCCTTCCCGGAGGCGTGAATGAGCGACGACGCGGCGAACTTGAAGAAGACTCCCCTGAACGCGGTCGAGCATGAGCTTGGCGGGAAGATGGTCGACTTTGGCGGGTGGGAGCTGCCGGTGCAGTTTGCCGGCATCCTCGAGGAGCACGCGGCGGTTCGCGAGCATGTCGGGCTGTTCGATGTCTCGCACATGGGCGAGCTGACGGTCAAAGGCCCTGATGCGCTGACGCTGTTGCAGCGCGCCACGTGCAACGACGTTTCGAAGCTGGAGAACGGGCGGGCGCAGTACACCGGATTGCTCTATCCGACCGGCGGATTCGTCGACGACATCCTCATCTATCAGAACTCGCCGGGCGACTTTTTCATCGTCGTCAACGCGTCGAACACGGACAAGGATTACGAGTGGATCGCCGACGCCGCGAAAGGGATGGACGTCGAAGTCCGCAATGTCAGCGCTGATTACGCGCAGCTCGCGTTGCAAGGTCGCGAGGCCGAACGGCTCCTGCAGCCGATGACGGACGTCGCACTCGGCACGATGAAGTACTACCACTTCGGCAGCGGCAACGTTGACGGCGTGCCTGCAATCGTTTCGCGTACCGGCTACACGGGCGAGGATGGATTCGAGATCTACGTTGCACCGTCCGAGGGGCCGCGCATCATGCGCAAGCTGATCGATGCCGGCGCCAAACCATGCGGCCTCGGCGCGCGTGACACGTTGCGCCTGGAAGCGAAGATGGCGCTCTACGGCAACGACATCGACGAGACCACCACACCGCTCGAAGCCGACCTCGGGTGGATCGTGAAAGTCGACAAAGGCGACTTTTTCGGCCGCGACGTCCTGCAGCGCGAGAAGTCTGAAGGACCGCGGCGGAAGCTCGTCGGATTCGAGATGGTCGACCGCGGCATCGGCCGTCACGGCTATCCGGTCGTCGACGGCAGCGAGGAGATTGGCGTCGTCACCAGCGGCACTCATTCGCCGACGTTGAAAAAAGCGATCGGTCTCGCATATCTTCCGCTCGACAAATCGGCGCCCGGCACCGAATTCATGGTCATGATCCGTGGAAAAGAGACGCGGGCGCGCGTCGTTCCCACGCCGTTTTACAAGCGCGCGAAGTGACGAAGGAGCAACCCATGACACCTGAAGACAGCAGGTACGCCAAGAGCCACGAGTACGTTCATCCCGAGGCCGAAGGCGACGTGGTCGTCATCGGCATTACCGATTACGCGCAGAAAGAGCTCGGCGACGTCGTCTTCGTCGAGTTGCCGCAGGTCGGGACGGAGCTGGAGCTCGGCGACGAATTCGGCAGCATCGAATCCGTCAAAGCCGTCTCCGAGCTTTTCTCGCCGGTTTCGGGCGAGGTCATCGAAGTCAACGAAGCGCTCAACGAGAAACCGGAGCTGGTCAACACCGATCCGTACGGCGACGGCTGGATGATGAAGATGCGCCTCAGCACGCCCGAGGAGGTCGACGAAATGATGACCGCCGAGGAGTACGAGGAGTACGTTGAGAAGGAATCCGCGCACTAATCAGTAATGTCCCTACCCGATCCCCTCACCGACCAACACCGCTACATTTCCAACGCCTCGCAGGATGTCGGCGAGATGCTCGAAGTCATCGGCATCGATGACGTCGATCGTCTCTTCGACACGATTCCGGCCGACGTCAAACTCACCGAGCTGCTGAACATCCCCGGCCCGTGGTCGGAGATCGAATCGCGGCGCTGGTTTCGCGCGCTCGCGGCGAAGAACCTGACCGCCGTCGATCACGTTTCGTTCCTCGGCGGCGGCGCGTATCTCCACTACCAGCCGGCGTGCATCGATCAGCTGCTGCTGCGCGCCGAGTTTCTGACTTCGTACACGCCGTATCAGCCCGAGGTCTCGCAGGGGACGCTGCAATCGATCTTCGAGTATCAGACGCATCAGTGTTTGCTGACGGGTCTCGACGTCGCGAACGCGTCTCTGTACGACGGCTCGACGGGACTTTGCGAGGCAGTGCTGCTCGCCGAGCGCGTCGTGCGCAATCGCACGAAGGTCGTGATCGCGAAGTCGGTGCATCCGCAGTACACCGAGACCGTTCGCACGTACGTCCAGAACCTCGGCTACGAGATCGTGGAAGTGGGCTGGACGAATGATGGGCGCGTCGATACGGAAGCGCTTCGCGCAGCCTGCACGAGCGATGTCTTCGCGGTGGCCGTGCAGTCGCCGAATTTCCTCGGCGTGATCGAGGACTACGACGCGATCGCGCAGATTGCCGACGCCGCCGGCGCGGTGAAAATCGCCGTCATCGCCGAGGCCACGTCCCTCGGCATCCTCACTCCGCCGGGCGCGCACGGATTCGTCATCGCCGTCGGCGAGGGCCAGGCCTGGGGCGTTCCGACGCAGTTCGGCGGGCCCTTCGTCGGTTTCATGGTGGTCAAGGATGCGCTCAAGCGGCACATGCCGGGGCGTCTCGTTGGCGAGACGGTCGACGTCGACGGCAAGCGCGCGTACGTACTCACCCTCGCCACGCGTGAGCAACATATCCGCAGGGGCAAAGCGACCTCGAACATCTGCACGAACGAGGCGCTGATCGCGCTGGCCGCGAACATGTACCTCTCGCTGATGGGCAAAGAAGGTCTGCGCGAAGTCGGGCAGCAGTGCCTGAGCAAGGCCGCGTATCTGCGTTCGGAGCTGCAGAAGATCGGATCGGTGATCATGCCGTTCAGCGGTCCGATCTACAACGAATTCGTCGTGCGCACGCCGTTTCCGGCCGCGGAAATCCTGGCCGACCTCGAGCACGAAAAAATCCTCGGCGGCATCCCGCTGGGGCAGTTCTATGACGGGCACGACAACGAGTTCCTCGTCGCCGTCACCGAGCTGCACACGCGCGAACAGCTCGACCAGTTCGTCGCGGTTTTGAGCGCGGCGATTTCG
>DATART010000215.1:0-2549 GCA_036264035.1 Thermoanaerobaculia bacterium
GCGAGCGACCACCGGATCTTGAGTCGCGCGCATCATCGACCCCGGCCGGGGTCGCGTATCAAATACCAGGCGGCGTGAGTTCCCTCCGCGACCGCTGCCGCGGTCGGATAATCGCGCGATACGTAGAACCGGTGGTCGCTCGCTTCGCTCGGACCACCGGCTACCATACGGGCCGCCTCCAGCGGCCTGCGCGCCGCTACGCGGCATAGGCTACGAACTCGCGCAATGAACCATCGCACCACCACGCTCGCGAGCAGTGGAGTGTATCCGTGGAAGTCCGCTTACACTCACATGGTGCAAGTACTTGCGCGCGTGTATCGCGGCGATCAGATCGAATCGTTTCATACCGGATCGATTGCCGTCGTCGATTCGATGGGACGTATGCTCGCGTATGCCGGCGAGCCGGGATTGCGCACTTGCCTCCGCTCCGCGGCGAAGCCCTTTCAGGCCATTCCGTTGCTCGAATATGGCGGCGTCGATGAATACGAGCTGTCGGGCGAAGAGATCGCGCTGACGTGTGGATCGCATGGCGGCGAGCCGTTGCACGTCGCCACCGCGGCCGCATTGTTGAGGAAGGGCGAGTTCGATGAGTCCGACCTCCTTTGCGGCGCGCATGTTCCGTACGACGAGAAAGCGGCGGCGGAACTTCGCGCCGCGGGCGATGAGCCGTCGGCGCTGCACAACAACTGTTCGGGCAAACATGCCGGCATGCTGCTGGCGACGCAGGTGATGGACGTCCCGTCGTCGGATTACATCGATGCTGCGCACCCTCTTCAGCAAACCATGCGCGCGACGCTCGGCGACTTCGCCGATCTCGATCCTGACGAAATCCCGATCGCCGTCGACGGCTGCGGCGTTCCGGCGTTCTTCCTTTCGCTGCACCGCACCGCGTTCGCGTACGCGCGGCTGATGGCGAGCACGCAAACGGGAGTCGCCGGCGAGCTGCAACGCTACAACGGCAGCGCGGCGGAGGTCGTCAACGCCATGACCGGTTTTCCGCAATACGTTGCCGGCGCGTGGAGCATGACCACGCCGTTGATGCGGTCGTTCGGCGGTGAGCTGCTTGCGAAAGAGGGCGCCGAGGGGTTGTATGCGATGGCGCTGGCGCCGTCGTTGGTGGGGGCGTTGACCGGACGCCTGCGCGTCGCCGATGATGTCGCGGTCGGCATCGCGCTGAAGATCCACGACGGCTCGATGGCGCGCGGCCGTAATCCGGTCATTCTCAGGACTCTCGAAATCCTCGGAGCCGACATCCCCTCGGCTCCGGAGTTGCAACCGTTTCGCCGTCAGCAAGTGTCGAACGTCGTCGGAAAGATCGTCGGCGAAGTCCGGGCCGAGTTCGAGTTGGAGATGCTATGAAGACTTCTGCAGCGCTTCTGATTTCCGTGATTTGCCTTCTCCCCTCATGCCGCACCGTCGGCGTGTCGAAGACCAGCGGCGGATACGCGGAGATCGCGCCGACCATCGCCGCCGAGATGATTCTCGACAGCCAGCAGATCGTCGTAATCGACGTGCGGCCGTCGAGCGCGTATCGCGGTCCCGAGGGACACATCCCTGGAGCGATCAGCGCGCCGTTCGAGACCATCGAGATGCGCCTCCCCGAGCTGCTCCCGTATCAGAATCAGACCGTGCTCGTTTACGGCGAGACCGGCGACGAAGGCGCGGTGGCGGCGCAGCTGCTGAGTGTGGCCGGCTTCCGCAACGTCGTGCACGTCAACGGCGGCATCAAGGAATGGATTGAACGCGGCTACCGCACTGTTAACGCGCAGTGATTTGAATCCGGTCCGATAGGAATTGACGATGAAACGAGCACTCACGGCCACCGTGCTGGCCCTCCTCCCCTCCTGTGTTTTCGCGCAGCGCGCGCCGACGCTCAACGGAGCGCTGACCAACTTCGCGACGCGCTCGCTGGCGAAATGTCCCGAAGCGAAAATCAGCATTTCACCCGTCGGACAGGAAGGCCCGCGCGGCTTCACCCTCTATACGCTGACGCAGGAATCGAGCGATCCGAGCTGCCAGCACAAGACCTACATGCTGCACTCGCCCGCCACCGGTCAGGTGCTGATCGGCACGATCTTCTCGTTGCCGCAGGACGCGCGGCCCATCGCAGTGCGCGTGGCGGAAGTCGGAAGTGCCGCGTTGAAAGAGCCGGTGAAGGCCGTGATTGCGCCCTTCTCGCTTCCGGATGGCCTTCGCGCAGTCTCCATCGTCAAGGAGTCGAAGGCGGCAGGCGGCGGCTTTGCGTACAACGGCTTCATCGATGCATCCAACGGCTATCTGATCGTCGGCACGCGCGGCAGCCTGAATGTCGATCCCGGAAAAGCGATCGTCGAATCGATCGGACTCAGCGGCGCGACGCGGCGCGGCAATCCGAAATCGAAGGTGCAGATCATCGAGCTCTCCGACTTCGAATGTCCGACCTGCGCGAGGGCTCACAAGAAGGTCGAGCCGATCATTTCGAAGAACCTCGACAAGGTCGATTACTACCGCCTCGATCTCCCGCTCTTCGAGCATCACGAGTGGGCTCTCGACGCCGCCCTCGGCGCGCG
>DATART010000219.1:0-4210 GCA_036264035.1 Thermoanaerobaculia bacterium
AAGAGACCCGGGGGGCTTATCGAAGAGACCCGGGGGGCTTATCGAAGAGACCCGGGGGGCTTATCGAAGAGACCCGGGGAGCTTATCGAAGAGACCCGGGGGGCTTATCGAAGAGACCCGGGGGGCTTATCGAAGAGACCCGGGGGGCTCTTGCGAGGCACTCGACCGAGGCAGGTCGCCGTGGGTGTCCCAAAGAGATGACACTCTGGGCGTGCTCCCGAAAGAAGGGAGCGGTCTGATATGAGAGTCTGACAGCCTAGGGATGAGCGGAAGGATTCTCGTGAAGAAAAAAGCATGCGCCCGAGCCAGCATCACATCGATGCGTCGGCGCGACCCATTGATGTATCAGCCCCATCGCATCGATGGCTGCGAGAGGCGCAGGGGGGCGGCGGATGCCCTACGTGCCGTACTGCAGCCGTTGCGCGAGGATCTCGGGGAGGCCGGCTTTCAGGATCGACGTTTGCGTCTTCGCGACGTCGTAGGCGACGCGGAAGAACTGCACGGTCAGCTTCTTCGAGTCGAAGATGATGAAGGACGACGCGGGATTGCGGTCGCGCGGCTGGCCGACAGAACCGGGATTGATCAGGTAGCGGTGATCGCGATCGAGGCGGACGACGACGTCGCCGCGCACCGCTACACCGTGCACGCGATAGTTTCGGTCGATCGAGAAGATCACCGGCAGGTGTGTGTGGCCGTAGAGGATGAACGGTGCGGTGGTGTCGGCGAATATGTCGCGGGCGTGACCTTCGTGGAAAACGTATTCATCCTCGTTGTGCGGCGCACCGTGACAGAGCAGGACGTCTTCGCGCTCGATGGGCCCGAGGGGGAGCTTGGCGAGGAAATGACGGTTGCGGGCGGAGAGGTGATCGCGCGTCCAGAGCGCAGCGGCTTTCGCGGCGTGGTTGAATCCTTCCGCGTCGTCGAGGCCGGCGGCGACGCGATCGTGATTGCCTCGGATGTAGAGCTTCGGCACCTTCATCGTGCGCATCGTGTCGAGGACCTGGTTCGGCTGCGCGCCGTAGCCGACGAAATCGCCGAGGCAGATGACCTGATCGAATTTCTTCCGGCGGACGCGGTTCATGACCACGCGCAACGCCTCGGCGTTCGAATGCAGATCGCTGACGACGAGTGCTCTCACGTTCGCGCGCCTTTCGATTGCGAGCGGCGCGCCGGGTCGAGGAAGCCCTTCGGCAGCTCGAGCAGCAGCCGCTCGACGATCTCGTTCGTCGTCTCTTCCTCGCGCACCTCGATGGTGATGTCGGACATTCGGTAGTAGCGGATACGGCTGTTGTACAGCTCGTGAGCGGCAACGTCGTCGCGGAACAGCGGCCGCTCGGCGGCTTTGTCTCCGATGCGGCTCCGCAAAAGCGAATAGGGAGCCGAAAGATATACGGAAAGCCCCTCGGTTTGGATGAACTGAATGTTCTCGTCGAAGGTAAACGTGCCGCCGCCAGTGGCGACGACGGCGCTTTCGAGATGGCGCGTCGAGCGAAGCACATCGCGCTCGCGTTTGCGGAAGTAGGCCTCGCCATGCGCGGCAAAGACGTCCTTGATCGAGACTTTCTCCGCCGACTCGATCAACTCATCGAGGTCGAAGAAGGGAGCACCGACGCGCGCCGACAGCTCGCGCCCGACCGTCGTCTTGCCGGCACCCATGAAGCCGACCAGGTAGATTTTCATCGCCTGTCATCCTGAGCCGCCGGAGCTGCGGAGGCGCAGCCGTAGCAGCGGAGGACGGTCGAAGGATCCCCGCCTGGTAACCCGTTTCTCAATCGACGCGACCGTTCATGCTTGCCCCCCACCAAACCGGGTTATCAGCCGGGGATCCTTCGACCGTCCTGCGCCGATCCGCGCTTCGCGCTACTCGGCTCCGGCGGCTCAGGATGACAGGCCTCCCCATTCGAACTCCTCCATGAACCGCGTGGAGAAGTCGCCGCGGATGAAGCGCTCGTTGTTGACGATGGCGCGGTCGAGCGGGATGGACGTCTTCACGCCTTCGATGATGAACTGTTCGAGCGCACGCCGCGCACGGGCCAGCACCTCGGCGCGATCCTTCCCGCGCAGAATCAGCTTCGCGATCAGCGAGTCGTAGTGCGGCGGGATGACGTAGTCGCGATATGCGGCGGTGTCGACGCGCACGCCCGGTCCTCCGGGGATGTGGAACTCGCGAATCTTTCCCGGGTTCGGCGCGAACGTGACCGGATCCTCGGCGTTGATGCGGAACTCCATGGCATGCCCGCGCAGACGGAAGTCGCCTTTCGGCACCGACAGCGGCAGCCCGGACGCAACCCGAATCTGTTCCTTGACGAGATCGATGCCGGTCACTTCCTCGGTCACCGGGTGCTCGACCTGAATTCGCGTGTTCATCTCCATGAAGTAAAACTCGCCGTCCTGGAAGAGGAACTCGATCGTGCCGGCGTTGACGTAATTCACGGACTGGCAGAGCTTGATCGCTGCGTCGCCCATGGCCTGGCGAAGCTCCGGCGTCAGCGCCGGCGACGGCGACTCTTCGATCAACTTCTGGTGGCGGCGCTGGATCGAGCAATCGCGTTCGCCGAGGTGGACGATGCGGCCCTGGGTGTCGCCGAAAATCTGGATCTCGATGTGGCGGGGATGCTCGAGGTACTTCTCGAGGTAGACGTCCGCCGATCCGAATGCGCGCTCGGCTTCGTTGCGTGCGGTGTCGAAGGCGCTTTGCAGGCCGGATTCATCGCCGCAAATGCGCATGCCGCGTCCGCCGCCGCCGGCCGAGGCTTTGAGGATAACGGGGTAGCCGATGGTCTCGGCGACGTCGCGCGCTTCTTCGAATGTGCGCACCGGACCATCGCTGCCCGGCAGGATCGGGACGCCCGCTTTTTTCGCGGTGTCGCGCGCGACGGCCTTGTTGCCCATCAGCCGGATTGACTCGGGGGTGGGTCCGATGAACGTCAGGCGGCACTCGCCGGCGATCTCGGCGAAGTGAGCGTTCTCCGCGAGGAAACCGTAGCCGGGATGAATGGCGTCGGCGCCGGTGATCTCGGCGGCGGCGATGATCGACGAGACGTTGAGGTAGCTCTGGCGCGACGCGGCCGGACCGATGCAGACGTCATCGTCGGCGTATCGGACATGCAGCGCGTCGCGGTCGGCCTCGGAATGGACGGCCACCGTCTTCAGCCCCATTTCCTTGCAGGCCAGGATGACGCGCAGCGCGATCTCGCCGCGATTGGCGATGAGGACTTTCGAGATTGTCGGCATAGATCGCGTTACGACAGCGTCACCGCGAAGAGTCTCTCGCCGTACTCGATCGGCTGTCCGTTCTGCGGATAGATGCGCGAGATGACGCCGTTGACGTCCGACTCGATCTCGTTCATCAGCTTCATCGCCTCGATGATGCAGAGCACCTGCCCTTTCGAGATGCGATCGCCGACGTTGACGAAGGGGTCGGATTCGGGATTGGCGGAGCGATAGAACGTTCCGACGATCGGCGAGGTGATGATGTGCAGACCGGCTTCGGCCGCATCCTCCTCCGCTTTGACCGTGGCCGCTTTTTCGGCCGCCGTCGGCGGCGGGGGCGGAGGCGGCGCGACCGGAACGTGCGGCGCCGGCTGCGCGCCCGCATAGGAGTGGATGACCTGCGGCTGCGGCGCCGACTTGCCGTCGATGCGCAGCTTCAGGCCGGCCTGTTCGATCTCCACGACCCCGATGCCGCGGTCTGCAACTTTGTCGATGAGTTCGAGAATCTCTTTGAAGTTCAAATTCGGCTACCTCAGACCAGCTCGTCGCGAAGCGCGTATTTCGCTTTCGAAAGCTCGTGCCGCGCGCGGCCGTAATTGCCGTCCGGCCGCATCACGAGCAGCAGAAAGTACTCCGGCGTGACCGCCGAGAGCAAGGTGATGTACTTTTCGGTGAAGAGCGCGAACTGCAGAACGTCGCCGGTATTCAGGTCGGTATTCGACAGACGCACCGACTTGATAAAGCCTCCGAACTCGGCGCCGATGACGTCGAGCGGCACGGAATCGGAGTTGATCGACTCGATGGCAATCCCGTCGAGCGAGATGAGACTGATGGCCAGCGTGCCCTCGACGCGCTGCTGAATCGATGCGAGCACGTCGTGAAAGAGGCCGCTACGCACCCTGCTGCTCCCGCTTCGCGACTTTGGTCAGCCATTGCTGCAGCACGACGACTTTGGCGTGGTTGTGAAGCGTGGCCGGATTGCCGGGCTGGCGGATTT
>DATART010000220.1:0-7317 GCA_036264035.1 Thermoanaerobaculia bacterium
CAACAGGGTTTGTGGCCGCGGAGGCGGCCACGACAAAATGCTCGCGCTGCGCGAGATCTTGTAGCGGCCGCCTCCGCGGCCGCACATCGGTCGGGGCGCTCCTACCCCGCGCAGAGCGCGGGGCTGGATTGTAGAGCGCGCCTCCGCGCGCGAGTGTCGCCTCGGCCTTGCAGCCTTCTCCGCGCTTCGCGCTCCAACGCCTCCGCCGGCTCAGGATGACAATCCTCACTTCTTCTTCGGCTCCTTCGACGACGCCTTCTTGGCGTGCCGCGCCTGGCCGAGGGTGACGTTGATCGGGTGCGCGCGATCGAGAAACGGCACGGGCGGTTTCGCGCGCACGCCCAACTGCCGGCGCTCTTCCAGCAGCGACTCTTCCTCGGGGTACGTTTTCAGCCCCTGATCGACGGCCTCGATGGCTTTCCTGCGATTTCCGGCCGCGACGTAGACGCGGGCCAGATTCGTATAGTGGTCGACGTTATAAAACTGCAGCTCGATGGCGAGCTTGCCGAGATCGATGGCCGGCTTGAATTTCCTCTGCACCAGCGCCAGGCAGAGTCCGAAGTGCGAGAGTCCGGTCGCCGTCTTCGACGAGAGCATCGGCGATGGAGGCTCTTCGCTTCCGTAGATGTCGAGGAACATCGTCAGCGCGCGCAGGTACTCCTCCGCCTTCGTCAGCGCGACCGCTTCGTCGATGCGCTTGAGGATGTCGGTCATCAGAGCAGCTCGCGCGAGCGGAGCCGCCGCACGAACCGCTCGATACGCTCGCGCTCCGCTTCGTCGGCAGCGGTGAAGCGGACTCCGTACTTTGCAGTGCCGCCGGTGAATTCGGCGCGCAGTACGTCACTTTCGAGTTGCAGCGGCTTCGGATCGCCCGGCAGATAAAAATGCAGCCGAA
This sequence comes from Thermoanaerobaculia bacterium, assembly GCA_036264035.1. GTDB lineage: Bacteria > Acidobacteriota > Thermoanaerobaculia > Gp7-AA8 > Gp7-AA8 > JADGNZ01. The sequence continues at coordinate 896 of DATART010000220.1, forward strand.
GCCGTCCTTCGCCGGGCAGCACGCGATCGACTTCGATGAACATGCCGCTGGCGGAAATGTTGATGCTGCGGCCGATGATGAAGCGGCCATTTTTCTCGACCGAAACCTCGATGCGCGTCAACGTACGCAGCTCGCGGCGCGATGGGATCGACGTCAGCCGCGCCACTTTCGAATCGAGCTCGTGACGCTGCAGCGGACGGTAGATGACGTCATTGCATCCCGCCGAAAGACATAGTTCGGCCTGCGCCGGTTCGTCGCGTTCACCGACCAGCAGCAGCGACATCGCGCGCGTCGAAGCGTCGGCGCGGATCTCGCGGCAGAACTCCGGCGCTGTCATATCGAAGAGATCGAACGCGAACATGATCAGTTGCGGACGATCGGTACGCGCGATCTCCAATCCCGCCGTACCGGTCAACGCCGTGGCGATGGTGGCCTGGCGGCGGCGCAGGATCGATTCCTGAAACAGCAGCGAGCCGCGCGAATGATCGACCAGGAGGATGCAGCCCGAGCCGGAGTTGCTCACGCCGCGGAGATCTCCCGAAGGCGTTCGATGTTGCGTTTCAAATCGTCGACGAGCAAGGTCACGTGCTCCTTCGTGTTGGATCTGCCGAGGCCGAAACGGATCGAGCCGTAGGCGAGCGATTCCGGAATGCCGATCGCCGTCAGCACCGGCGACGCGCTTCGTTCACCCGAACTGCACGCGGAACCGGACGACAGCGAGAAGTGCCGCATCGCCATCATCACGGAGTCGGATTCGACGCGATCGAAACTGACGTTGAGATTGCCCGGCAATCGCCGTTCTCTCGGCCCATTGACAAACGCCTCCGGCACATCGGCCACGACGCGATCCCACAGCTCGTTGCGAAGCTGCGTCAGCCATTCGCTTTCGGCGGACATCTCTTCGCCGCGGATGCGAAACGCGGTCGCCATCCCGACGGCGCCGGGCACGTTGACGGTCCCGCTGCGCGCCCCTTTTTCCTGTCCGCCGCCGAGCATGACCGGCTCGATGCGGATACCGCGCCGGACGATCATCCCGCCGATGCCTTTCGGTCCGTAAAGCTTGTGCGCGGAGAACGCGGCGAGGTCGACGTTGGTCATATCGATCGGAACTTTGCCCGCCGCCTGCGTGACGTCGCTGTGAAAGAGAACGTCGCGCTCGCGGCAGATCGCGCCGACCTCGGCGATTGGCTGCAGCGTCCCGATCTCGCCATTCGCCGCTTCGACGGCGACGAGTTTCGTGTTCGGCCGCAGGACGCGTTTCAACTCCTCGGGGTCGAGGAAGCCTTCGCGATCGGGCGTCAGCAGCGTCACCTCGACCCCATGCTTTTCGAGACGCTTCGCGGGGACGACGATCGATTTGTGCTCCATCGCCGAGGTAATGAGGTGATCGCCGGGGACAAGAAGATTGAGGGCGATGTTGTTCGACTCGGTCGCGCCGGCGGTGAAGTAGACCTCGTTCAACTGGACGCCGAAAAAACGGGCGATGCTGAAGCGCGACTCCTCGACCGCGTTCGACGCCCGACGCCCATGCTCGTGCGTCAGCGAGGCCGGATTGCCGAAGTTCTCGCTGAAGTAGGGGAGCATCGCCTCGACCACGCGCGGGTCGGCCGGCGTAGTGGCGTGGTGGTCCATGTAAATCGGGAGTTCGGGCATCGGTAGGAATGATAACCGCGTCACTGTCATCCTGAGCCGCCGGAGCGACGAAGGCGAAGCCGCAGTCGCGGAGGACGGTCGAAGGATCCCCGGCTGACAACAACGGGTGGGCGGAGGCTGAGACAACCCCACCGCCCAAACCGGGTTATCAGGCGGGGATCCTTCGTCGTCCTACGCTGCTCCGGCTTCGCCTACGCAGCTTCGGCGACTCTGGATGACAGGCGGGGATCCTTCGTCGTCCTACGCTGCTCCGGCTTCGCCTGCGCAGCTTCGGCGACTCTGGATGACAGGTCAGCGCCGGCGCCGTCTGCGCTTCGCCGCCGCCTTCGGCGCCTCGGCATCCGCAGCGCGACGCACCCGCTGCGCGAACTGCTGCCACTGCCGGAAAACGTCCACGTACTTGCCGGAAGACAGCGCGTACAGCTCCAACAGCGCCAGAGCGTCGTTGAACGGCTCGCGGTAGACGAAGCGGAACTGCGCGCGGCGGTCGGCGGGCGGTTCCAGCAGGCGCCAGAGCGTGTCGAGCGCGGTCTCGATCTGGTGGCGCGTTCCAGCCGCGAGCGACATCCGCGTGCAGATCGGCTGAATCAATTCGCGGATGAAGAGGATCACCTCGCCGATCTTCATACGCGACTCGCGGCCCGCTTCCTCGCGCTCCAGCTCTTCCAGGATCCACGGCAGGAACATGACCGAGAGCAGCACAGGATCGGAGATCTTGCGTCCCGCCTGCACGGTGCGGTCGAGGACTTCCAGCATTTTCCAGAAGTACGGCGCGCGGTCGCCCGCGATCGCCTTGCAGACTTCGGGGAGAAGCGGCTCTAGCAGCCCGCTGTCGACGAGCAGCCGGACTGCGCCGCGCGACCAACCGCGGCGAAGCAGATCGAGGATCTCTTCCGACACGCGCGGCGGCGAGGCTTTGAGGATGTCGTTCTTGTGGCGAAGGATCGCGGCGTACGTGGCCGGCTCGATTTCGAAGCCGAGGCGTGAGGCGAACTCGATCGCGCGCATCATGCGGACAGGGTCCTCGCGGAAGCGGACATCCGGATCGCCAATCACGCGCACGCGCTTCGCTTCGAGATCCTCGAGGCCGCCGACGTAGTCGATCACGGAGAAGTCGGCGATGTTGTAGAAGAGCGCGTTGATGGTGAAATCGCGGCGGCGGGCATCCTGCAGCGGCGATCCGAAGGTGTTGTCGTCGGTGATCAGCAACTCCTCGGCATCCTCGTTGCGCTCCGGCTCGCGGCGAAACGTCGCTACTTCCACGAGCATGTCCTGGAAGATGATGTGCACCAGCCGGAAACGACGTCCGATGATGCGGCTATTGCGGAACAGGCGCCGGATCTCGGTCGGATGGGCGTCCGTGGCGATGTCGAAATCCTTCGGCGTCCCCGCCATCAGCAGATCGCGCACGCTGCCGCCGCACAAGTACGCGCGGTAGCCGCTGCGATGTAGGCGGTAAAGAACCTTGAGGACGTTTTCCGGGATAGCCCGCCGCGAAATGGGATGGTCGCTGCGGTCGATGATGACGGCGGGGTCGTCAGGGACGGGGGGTGGGGTGTGGGGGGTGGGAGGAGTGTCGGACGCGTCGGAAGCAATGGTTTCAGTGGACGGAGGGGAGTCCAAAGCCGGCGCGTGTGCGTCGTCGTTCTCCCACTCCCCACTCCCCACTCCCCACTCCCCATTTCGCTCAATCATGGACTTTCGCCGGCCTCGCCCTCGGGCGTCAAACCCGGTGTGAAATGGTATTTGCTGTCGACGATGAAAAATGTCCGTTCCCATCGCGATTTCGTGAAGAAGTGGACGGCCACGCCGAGCAATTCTTTGATGCGTTCCGACGGCGGCGCCTCGGGCGATGCCGGCGTGCCTTCGAACGACCAATAGACCATGAACGCGCGCCCTTTGATCATCGAACGCGGCACCGTGCCCCAGTAGCGCGAGTCGCTCGATCGATCGCGGTTGTCGCCCATCGCGAAGTACTGCCCCTCGGGCACCGTGTACGGACCGAATTGATCGCGCGAACGATACGGCTCCGGGAGCTGCGGCTTCGGCGGATAGATCATCGGATCGACATGGATGACGTAGGGCTCCGCCATCGGCTTGCCGTTGATCGAGACTACTTTGTCGCGCACTTCCACGGAGTCGCCCGGCAGGCCGATCACGCGCTTCACGAAGTCGGTCTCGGGCTGGAGCGGATAGCGGAAGACGATGATGTCGCCGCGGCGGATCTCGCGCAGAGGCAGCATCCCGCCCAGGCTCGTGCCGGGGCCGTAGATGAACTTATTGACGATGATGTGATCGCCGACTTTCAGGTTGTCTTCCATCGATCCCGTCGGGATCTTGAACGCCTGAAAGGCGAAGATGCGGGCAAAGTTGACGAAGATGACGGCGATCAGGAGCGCTTCGTAGTACTCACGGATCGTCGATTTCTTTTGAGTTTCATCGACGGCCATTCGGCGGGGGTGTTCCCTTCAGGTCGTCCGCAATGTACGCGGCGGCAAACGATTGTACGACAGCGGGTACGACGGAGAGGGTGTTTCCGCGGCGAACGAAGCGATGCGCGGGCACGGCCGGGTCGCCTGTGATGATGATCGCGGCGCCCGTCGGTTGCCGCGCGTTTACGGCATAAGTCCGCGTCGCATCGATCCACGGAACGGCGTTGATTTCCTTCCAGAATCCCGCGCCGGCCTTCGGCGCGATGGCGATGGCGATGCGCGCATTGCGCATGAGCGCGGCGCGTGCATCGCTCCAGGCGAACGGCTTGTCGTCGAACCAGACCACCAGCGGTAGCCGCTCGTTGTAGCGCATCGCGTTCGGACGCATGACGAGCACGCCTCCGATCGGTTCGATGACGACGTCAAGATGATCAGATGGCGGCAGGATCTCGTGCCGTTTCTCGCCGGCGTACGTCATCGAGAACACGTGCTGCGAAGTGTCCGGCGACTCCACGACGAGCGCGATCCGCTCCGCCTTCGGCTCACAGCTCAGCGCATCGATCTGCGTGTCCGGCAAATCGACGGAGAGGGGAGTGGCGGTCGGGATGTGCACCGTGCGCACGATACTGCCGGTCGCAGTGTGCAGGATGTAGCTTACCTTGTTGCCGCGGGGCGCCCACTGCACGTTCGTTTCATCCGCGGGATCTTCCGGAATCCAATGGATGTCGCTGCCGTCCATCGAAACCAGCCCGATGTCGAAATTGTCCTTTCGCTTGGCAGAGAAGATGACCTCCTTCCGATCGAGTGACACATCGTAGGAATCGATGGCCGCGAACTTCGGGGTCAGAGCTTTGCTGCCGTTGAAAAGCTGGTTGTCCGCCACGCGGATATTCGCCAGGCGGAGATTTGCCGCGCATTCGAAATGCGCACAATAGTCGCCGGCGGGAGCGGCTTTGGGAACGCTTTCCCTAGTCGGCGGAACCGGAATCGACGCCGTGGTACAGCCCGCCAGAAAAAGGACGCTGACGAGCTTCCGGCTGATCCGTTTACGGAGCATCTTCGGCATTCTAGCATGCGCGGCTAAACCATTGATTCAAAAGACACAAACACGCGTAAACAGTTGGCTGCGATATTGCTAAATAACCTGTAGAAAACGAACGAGGAGCAATCACTCAATGGACCTTCAAAAAGAACTCGTAGAGTCCGGAAACCGACATCAAAAGGGGGGCTGGAAAGCCACCTTGGCCTCACTCGGTCTTCATGGCGCGATCATCGCGCTGATCATCTTCATCTCCACCCAGGCGACTCAAAAAGTTGCCGCTGAGGACAAGCCGATTCGTGCGTATTTGTCATCGCATGCGGCCCCGCCTCCCCCTCCACCTCCACCCCCTCCGCCCGCTGCTTCGCATGCGAGCTCGACACCGAAAATCGTGAAGCCGGTGCAGGTCACGCCGCAGACCTTCGTCCAGCCGCGCGTGATCCCGAAGGAAGTTCCGAAAGTAAACATCCCCACTCCGACGACGAAAGTCGCGCAGGTCGATCCCACGCCGTCCGAGCCGGCGAATGATCCTCCCGGCGCGCAGGAAGGCGGCGTCGCGGGCGGTGTGGTCGGTGGCGTCGTCGGTGGCCAGCAGGGCGGTACGGTCGGCGGCGAAGTCGGCGGTCAGATCGGCGGCGTCCTCGGCGGTGAAAAAGGCGGCGTCGTCGGCGGTACGGTCGGCGGCACCGGTACGGGCACCGGCGAAGGCACCGGCGGCGACAAGCCAGCGCCTCCTCCCCCTCCGCCACCTCCCGCGCCTGAGCCGAAGGACGAGGGACCGCTGCGTGTTGGCGGCGACGTCAAGGCTCCGGTTGCGATCAATCGTGCGAAACCCGACTACACCGATACGGCCCGTAAAGCTCACGTCAGCGGCGTCGTGATCGTCGAAGCGGTCGTGAACAAACAGGGCGAAGTCGAGCAGGTGAAAGTTCTCAAAGGCCTTCCGATGGGCCTCAGCGAACAGGCCGTCGACGCCGTCAAGAAGTGGCGCTTCAAGCCGGGTACGCTCAACGGCGAACCGGTCGACGTCATCTTCAGCCTCACCGTGAACTTCACGCTGGAGTAGATTCCCCGAGCGGCGGCGATTTCGCCGCCGCTCTTTTTTTTTCTCAGCTCTCTCGAGCCTCACCAGCACAGACACTCTTGTCTGTGCTTTCGATGCTCGGACGATACGCGAAACGGTACGCCGAACGTCCGCGCGCGGAGGCGCGCCAAACAATCCAGCCCCGCGCTTTGCGCGGGGTTTCTGCGTTGACCAGGAATTGCGGGCGCGGCGGCGGGCGCCCCAACCCCCCCGC
>DATART010000350.1:0-1994 GCA_036264035.1 Thermoanaerobaculia bacterium
CATAGTCGACGCGAGTCCGCGTCGCGCGGGCCGGGATGTGTTCGCCACCCCACCCGAAGTTCCCGACGCACCATCCGGCGAGAAAGTCGATGTACTTTCGGCCCCGCGTGTCGAAGACGAAGCTTCCATCCGTTCGCGCGACCTGGATGTCTTCGGGGTCCGATTCGCGAGCCAGAAACTTCCGGTCGCGCTGCTTGAGGTTCATGGCGCGAACGGGTGCATGGGCGAAGCCAGAGCTTTGAGACCAGGAGGCAGCCAGCTCAACGCGGCCGGCTGCATCTCCAATGGATCAGTCACTTACGCAACAAGTGGAAGACTTCCAATTGACGGATCAAAATTTCACTTCCTGACTCGACGCACGCACGTTACATGGTTCGCAGAGCCAGCCGCGCGTCGTGAGTTTGAACGGGCCTTCGTTTTCGTCGCGGAACAGGGTGCGCGTTTCGCGGCACCAGTCGCAGCGGACGACGAACGGGTTTCCGAAAGCCGGATTGGCCTTCAGGAATCCCGTGGCGGCTTCCTTTTCGCCGGCGATCAGGTCATCGCTCCGGAGCACTTTTCCCGCGGTCGTTCGAACTGCTTGTCTGCTCATGAAGTCCTCCCGTGTTCGTCGAGCCAACTCAAAATGGTGCGGATGCTTCCCGTGGCCATGGCGATGGAGGTGTCCGCAGCGCCGTAGTAAAGGTTGAGCGTGTCGCCGTCCGCGCCGATCGTGTAGCCGCAAGGGAACGTCACATTGTTGACGTCGCCGTGCGTTTCGTACGTCTCCTCGGGTCCGAAGATCCACTCATCCCCTCGGAGCAAGAGCTCTGTCGGATTCTCGAGATCAAACAGCGCGACGCCGAGCCGATAGAGACTGCCCGCCGCGTTGGAGCGGACGCCGTGATAGAGCATCAGCCACCCGCGAGCTGTTTCAATCAACGGAGGCGAGAGGCCGACTTTGTTCGCGTCCCACCAGCCGCCACGCCGCGCCTGAAGCATCATGTGATGGCCGCCCCAGTTTCGCAGATCCGGCGAATACGAGATCCAGATGTGAGCGCCGGAGTCGGCGATCGGACGATGGACGAGCGCATACATGCCGCCGATCCGGCGCGACAGCAGCGCGGCGTCCTTGTCGTCCGGCTGCATCACCAGACCGCATCGCTCGAAGTGAACGAAGTCCTCGGTCAACGCGAGCGAAACGCCCGGTCCACCCTTGCCAAACGCCGTGTACGCAACCGCGTAGCGGCCCAGCTCCTCCATCCACGTGATGCGCGGATCCTCGACGCCCCACAACTCCTCGGGATGATTCTCCGGATCGGAATTGAGCGTCGGATGCGTGTCGATGATCCAGCCGCTTACGCCGTCAGCCGACCGGGCCGCGCAAAGGTGGGAGAGTCCACGGCGGTCTTCGACGCGGCAGAGCAGCAACGTGGTTCCGTCGCGCAGCAGCGTCGCGCCGGCATTGAAGACCGTATGGACGGGATACGGCCAGTCGGCCGCGGTGAGAATCGGATTGCGCTCGCTGCGGTGAAGCAGCGTGGCGTACTTTTCCGTCATGCTCCGACCGCCGCGAGAACCTCGGACGCGAACGCCGCGCGCTCCGCCTCAAATACGCGCATGTCCATCAGCGCTAGCAGGAAAGAGAGCGTCGATTCAGCGCCCTGATTTTCATTGAGGCGATCGACGTGCAGGGCGTCGCGGCAGCCGCCGGAAAGCGGATCGTAGAGCGCCTGATGCAATTGGTTCTGCCCGAGGAACCATGTGAATGCGCGCCGCGCCTGATCGGCCCAACGCTGATCGCCCGTGGTTCGAAACGCGTGCAAGCACGCGGCGACCGTCGCGCACGCATCGACCGGCTGCTGATCGAAGACCGCCGCCGCCGATCCGCGCTCGAAGAAGCCGTTCGTACCGACGGGCGCGAAGTAACCCTCCGGCGTCCGTTGAATCGTCGTCAGCCATTCGAGGGATCGCAATCCGGTCGCGGCCATCTCCGCATCTCCGTTCCACGATGC
>DATART010000359.1:0-3607 GCA_036264035.1 Thermoanaerobaculia bacterium
GTCGTGCGCGAGAAACCGGGCAGCACGCCCGGCAAGCCGCTCGATGAGGAAGGCGTCTTCGCCATTACGAATGGTGCGGTCAAGTTCCAGCCCGTCAAGACCGGCCTCTCCGGCGACAGCTCGATCGAGATCGTCAGCGGCGCGAAGGAAGGCGAGCAGATCGTCACCGGCCCGTTCCGCGCGCTTCGCGAGATCAAGGACGGGACGAAGGTGAAGGAACAGAAGGAAGAAAAGGACGGCGGACCGGGCGGAGATAAGAAGTCTTAAGGCTCGACAACCGACAACAACCCCATGGACACCCTCCGCATCGCCGCCGGCGCACTCACGACGAACAAACTCCGCAGCTTTCTCACGCTGCTCGGAGTGATCATCGGCGTGATGACGGTCATCGCCGTCGTCTCGATCATTGCCGGACTCAATTCGTACATCGCGGAGAAAGTCTTCACGCTCAATCCCGACGTTTACATCGTCACGCAGTTCGGGATCATTACCAGCCGCGAGCAGTTCCTCGAAGCGGTCAAGCGGAAGAAGATCGACTGGAAAGACTATGAGGCGATTCGGCAGCATTGTTCGCGCTGCGCTGCCGTCGGCGCGCAGGAGAACTCGAACCTCACGGTGAAGCACGGCGCGCAGAAACTCGGCGGCGTGCGCGTGCAGGGCGGCACCGCCAACGTCGGCGAGATCAACAACGTCGACGTCGAAGAGGGGCGCTTCTTTACGAATACGGAAGAGCAGCACGCCGCGATGGTGGCCATCATCGGCTCGGACGTGAAGGACCAGCTCTTCGGCAAGCTCGATCCGCTCGGCCGCACGATCAACATCGCCGGCCATCCCGCGCGCGTGATCGGTTTGCTGCGCAAACAAGGCTCCGTCCTCGGCCGCAGCCAGGATAACCAGCTCTTCATCCCGATCACGGCGTATGAAAAGGCCTTCGGATCGAAGCGCGGCCTCAACCTCTTCGTCCGCGCCACCGACGGCGTTCCCGGCCTCGAAAAATCGCTCGATCAGGTCCGCGTCATTCTGCGCAACCGGCGTAAGACGCCGTTCCGCGGAAACGATCCGTTCGGCGTCGTTTCCGCCGAGGCGCTGCAGCAGTTGTGGAAGAGCATCTCGGCGACGAGCTTTGCGGTGATGGTGTTCATCTCCGGCATCTCGCTCGTCGTCGGCGGCATCGTGATCACGAACATCATGCTGGTCTCTGTCGTCGAGCGCACGCGCGAGATCGGCATCCGCCGCGCCCTCGGCGCGCGCAAGCGCAACATCCAGATGCAATTCCTCACCGAAGCGATCCTGCTCTCCCTCGGCGGCGGCATCGTCGGCGTGCTCCTCGGAGTCCTCATCGCCTTCGGGATTTCCGCCGCCTTCCCGCTGCCGACGCTCGTCCGCCCTTCGCTCGTGATCACCGGCCTCGCCATCGCCGTCTTCACGGGCGTCACCGCCGGATTTTTCCCGGCGATGCGCGCCGCAAACCTGCCGCCCATCGATGCGCTGAGGTCGGAATGACAGTTGGAGGCCAAACCATGCGCACTCGTGACCACATCCTCGCCGCCCGCGAAAACGTTCGCTTCGCCGCCCGCGCGCTGACCGCCTACAAACTCCGCTCGGCCCTCACGGTCCTCGGCATCGTCATCGGCGTGACCACGGTCATCGCCATGGTCTCGATCATCGTCGGCTTCAACAACAACGTCACGCACGATTTCCAGTCGTTCGGCGCGACGCTGGTGCAGTTCCAGAAATTCGATCCGCAGTTCGGCCCCGGCAACTCGGATGAATCGCAGCGCACGCGCAAGAACCTGACGTACGAGGACGCGCTCGCGCTCAAGCGCCAATGCCCGTCGATGCTGGCCGTTTCGCCGGAGCGCTACTGGAACGGCAACGGCAACTCACTCGACGTGATCTTCAAAGGGCAGCAGGCCACGCCCGACGAATTTGGCGGCGTGACGCAGGATTACTGCCCGGCCAACAACCACTACGTCGGCGAGGGACGCTTCATCAGCGACGGCGACGTCCGCTCCAACGCGCCGGTCGTCGTCCTCGGCTCCGGTATCGCCGATACGCTCTTCGCGCGCCGCGATCCGATCGGAAAGGAAGTGACCGTCGGCGGGCACAAGTTCACAGTCATCGGCGTGATGGAGAAGCAGGGCGCGACGTTCTTCGAGTCAACCGACTCGCACATCTTCATCCCCATCACGACCTTTGACGCGCACTTCCCCTCGGTCAAAAAGAACGTCGGCGTGAACATCGCCACGATCCCGCGGAAACCGGAGTGGGTGCAGAAGATCACTGACGAAGGGACGGCCGTGCTGCGCGCGCGCCGCAAGGTGCCGTTCAACAAGCCGAACGATTTCGGCCTGATGACACCCGACAAACTGATCGGCAATTTCCAGGCGATCACCGGCGGCATCACGCTGGCCATGATCTTCATCTCGTCGATTGCGCTGTTAGTCGGCGGCGTAGGCGTGATGAACATCATGCTGGTCTCCGTCACCGAACGAACGCGCGAGATCGGCGTCCGCAAAGCGATCGGCGCCGTGCGACGCGACATCGTCATGCAATTCCTGACCGAAGCGATGACCCTCTCCGGCATGGGCGGCGCGATCGGTGTCGCCGTCGGCATGCTGATCGCGCTCATCGTCCGCAAAGTCAGCCCCCTCGTCACCGCAACGCCGCTCTGGTCGATCATGGTCGGCCTCGGCGTCTCGATCTCGATCGGCCTGTTCTTCGGGATCTACCCGGCTTACAAGGCGGCGAGGTTAGATCCGATCGAAGCGCTGCGTTACGAGTGACGGCGCCTCGATCTCTCCTCGATCATCACTACGTGTCTCACGAATCGTTGACGCGTTGACGTGGAGCGAACCCCATCGGATCCCGACCGATTAAAAGGTGTCGCGGACATCATCGAAGCAGTCCATGACTGATTGAAAGGTGTCGCGGACATCATCGAAGCAGTCTGCGACTGATTAAAAGGTGTCGCGGACATCATCGAAGCAGTCCGTGACTGCTTGAAAGGTGTCGCGGACATCATCGAAGCAGTCCGCGACTGATTAAAAGGTGTCGCGGACATCATCGAAGCAGTCCGTGACTGCTTGAAAGATGTCGCGGACATCATCGAAGCAGTCCGCGACTGACAAAACGTCAAGAAGCTCGTCGAGTGCGCTTCCCGAACCCGATGAAACCCCGTAACGCTCGATCCGAAGGCTTGTGAAAGACTTCACGAACCCTGAAGGCGCGGCTCTGGCGCAGCTCTGTTCGCTCGACTCGCCTATTCGCGAGAAGCAGAGGCCTGCCCCCGCCTGGTTCTCGTTCCTCTCCGGAATGGGCGGCGCGATCGGCGTCGTTGTCGGCGTGCTGATCGCGCTGGTCGTCCGCAAAGTCAGCGGCTCGCTGGCCTTTCTCGCGCCGTGCCGGCGTGCCGCCGGTGCAACGGTTTGCTCTTTCCTTGTTAAATCCGACATCCTCCGCTTCCCATGACGCCCGGCCGAAACGATCCCTGCCTTTGCGGCAGTGGTCTCAAGTACAAGAAGTGCCATCTTCGAAGCGATGAGAACGAAGTGCGCGTGCCGGAGCCGCATCGCGCACCGGTGCACGATGCGGGCACTCGGCTCGT
>DATART010000413.1:0-2965 GCA_036264035.1 Thermoanaerobaculia bacterium
GAAGTTGATCGCCCGGTCGCTGGAAAAGTCGTTCGGCGGACACTAGGCCGGCACACATTCGAGATTCAACTCACCGCCGCCCGAACGGGCGGCGGTTTTGTTTTAGGATGACATCGATGTCTGCCCGGCTCCCCGATTGGATTCGCGAGAAGAAGGTCAACCTTCGCGATCTGCACGAGATTAAGTCGCTGCTGCGCGAAAAGTCGCTGCATTCGGTCTGCGAATCGCTGGCGTGTCCGAACCGCAGCGAATGCTTCTCGCGCGGCACGGCCACGTTCATGATCCTCGGCGACGTCTGCACGCGCTCCTGCGGCTTCTGCAACGTGACCACGGGCCGTCCGTACGCGCCGCCGTCGATCGATGAGCCGCGGTCGGTGGCCGAGGCGGCGAAGCGGATGGGGTTGCGCCATGTGGTGGTGACGTGCGTGACACGCGATGACCTCGACGACGGCGGCGCGGAACAGTTCGCACGCACGATCGCTGCACTGCGCGCCGCGTTGCCCGACGCCGCGGTCGAGGTGCTGACGTCCGATTTTCGCGGCAACCTCGACTCGGTTCGGACGGTGGTCGAAGCGCGGCCGGACTACTTCAATCACAACGTGGAGACGGTGCCGCGGTTGTACGACTTCGTCCGCCCCGGTTCGCGCTTTGAACGATCGCTCGCGGTGCTGCACCATGCGAAGAGGATTGATCCGATGATCACCACCAAATCGGGACTGATGCTCGGTCTCGGCGAGCAGCGCGAGGAAGTCATCGACGTCCTGCGGCGGCTCTACGAATCGCATGTCGAGATCGTGACGATCGGCCAGTACCTGCAGCCGAAGCGCGAGAAGCTCGACGTCGTCGAGTACATCGCGCCGCAGGTCTTCGACGAGTACCGCGTCATCGGCGAGCAGATCGGGTTCCGCACCGTCTTCGCCGGCCCGTTCGTTCGGAGCTCGTACATGGCCGACGCAGTTGCTCATGAAGCCGCCCATGCGTAAAAGCCCGCGCGCGAAAGATCCGGAGAAAAAAGAATCGGGGCCGTATTTTCTTACGTGGCTGCCGATCTTCCTCGACTACCTCGCGATTGAAAAAGGGCTGGCGAAGAACTCGCTGTCCGCGTACCAGACGGATCTCAAGCATTTCGGGCATTGGCTGAACGATCAGAAGCGCGATCTCGAAGCCGTGCAGCGGCTTAACATCGTCCGCTACTTTCAGGCGCTGCGCTCGGCCGGCATCTCGGCCCGGTCGGTGGCGCGCGCGCTGGCGGCGATCCGCGGACTGTTTCGATTTCTGGTCGCGGAGCGGCATCTGAAACACGATCCGACGGAGAACCTGGAGAATCCGAAGCTCTGGACGACGCTGCCGAAGTCGATGCAGCCGCAGGAAGTAGAAGCGCTGTTGCGCGCGCCGGATCGCAGTACCCCCGAGGGGCTGCGCGATGCGGCGATGCTGGAGTTGTTGTATGCGACCGGATTACGAGTGTCGGAGTTGATCCACGTCAAGATCGAGGACCTGGTGATGGATGCCGGCTTCCTGCGCACGATCGGCAAAGGGTCGAAGGAACGAATCGTCCCGTTTGGCGACAGCGCGCGCGACGCCATCGTTCTCTACATGGAGCACGGCCGTTCCGAATTCGACAAGTACGCTGACCCGCATCTCTTCCTCTCGAACCGCGGCCGGCCGATGACGCGGCAGTCGTTCTGGATGAAGATCACGAAGTACGCGCGGCTGGCCGGCATCAATACGCATATCTCGCCGCACACGCTGCGGCATTCATTCGCCACGCATCTGCTCGAAAACGGCGCCGACCTCCGCAGCGTGCAGATGATGCTCGGCCATTCCGACATATCGACAACGCAGATTTACACGCACGTGTCGCGGGCTCGATTGCAGAAGATGTACGAGCAGTTTCATCCGCGGGCCTGAGCCGGCACGGAAAGCTCATCCGCCGATGACGCAGATGTACGCCGATAGAAACTGCAATAACATCTGCGCCGTCTCAGTTGACGACCATGTTCCCGATGATCAAGCGGCTTCTTCCATTCATCGCTCTTGCTGCGCTCGCCACTCCCGCCGGCGCGAGCATCGCCCTGTTCGTCGACGGGCGATCGATGAAGATCAGCGATTACAAAGTCGTCGATGAGAGCAATGTCCAGTTGACGCTGAAGAGCGGCGGGGCGATCACGGTGCCGCTCACGCGCGTCGACCGCATCGTCGACGATGAGATTGTTCCCGCGGCGATCGTTGAGGAAGTGAAGAAAGCGGTCGAGAACGACGGCGGCGTCTTCCCGACTCGGTCCTGGCGTTATGACGAAGCGCGCGGACCAATCTTCAAGTCGAAGTTCGACAAGCTGATCGTCGAGGCGGCGAAGAAGTTCGACGTCGACGCCGCGCTGGTGTCGGCCGTGATCAAAGCCGAATCCGACTTCAACGCGCGCGAGGTTTCGAACAAAGGCGCACGTGGTCTGATGCAACTCATGCCGTCGACCGCGGAGCGCTTCGGCGTCACCGATTCCTACGATCCCGCCGCGAATATTTACGCCGGCGTGCGCTACCTGCGCTGGCTCCTGCAGACCTTCCACGGCAACGCCGACCTGGCCGTGGCCGCGTACAACGCGGGCGAAGGCAACGTCTGGAAGTACAACGGCGTGCCGCCATTCCGCGAGACCATCACCTACATCAACCGCATCGCGAAACACGTCCGCAACGCGATGGCGCCGGCGCCGGTCGCGACGACGAAGGTGGCTAACGCCGCAGGCCGGTAGGCCACTGCCTGTGTGCCACATAAGACCGGAGGTCTGTCACATCAGGTTTAAGCGGTCACTTCTTCGAGCACCGGCACGGCGGCCGCTTCGTGGGCGTGGCTGTGATGGAAGTTGTCGAAGCGGAGGATCATGACGATGCGGTCGTCGTCGGCGGGGCGCGTGCCGCAGTGACGGGCGACGGCTTCGAGGATCTGATCGCGGATCGTGCTCGGGGA
>DATART010000424.1:0-1895 GCA_036264035.1 Thermoanaerobaculia bacterium
TCCCCGAGACCGAGCGCTACATGAAGAAAGTCCCCGCCACCGCCCGCCGCCTCGAGCTCGCCGCCGGCACATACGACGTCTCGCACGAGCGCACGTTGCGCTGAGTCGGTCCGTCCCCCCTCATCCGCCTTCGGCACCTTCGATTGATCGCACTCGCGACATCCACGATCGAGCGCCCTTCGCCCCACGAAGTGGGGAGAAGGTGCCGAAGGCGGACGAGGGGCTTGCCCTTCGCAACGAGCACCGTTCTTGCTCCCCTGGCCTCCCGCATGGGGTACGAGAAGGTATTTTCACTAACGGTTCCGGGGTACGGCGTGGAGAGGTGGACGCCGTCGGTTTGCGGGCTGTGCTCGATCGGGTGCGGAGTCGAGATCGGGTCGAGTGCGAGTGACATCGTCGCGATTCGCGGGCGGGATACCGCGGTCGGCGGCGGGCGGCTCGGGCCGAAGGGGATGAATCAGTTCTTCGCGAACGGGCATCCGACTCGCGCGCGGCATCCGATGATCCGCAACGCCGCCGGCGAGATGGTGCGCTGCACGTGGGACGAGGCGATGACCGCGATCGCGTCGAAGATCAGCGAGACGCTCATCACCGACGGTCCGGACGGCATCGGGTTCTACAACAGCGGCCATCTTCTACTCGAGGAGTACTACACGCTCGGCAAGATCGTTCGCGGCGGCCTCGGGTGCGCGAACATCGACGCGAACACACGGCTCTGCACCTCCACGACCGCCGCCTCGCTCATGGAGAACTTCGGCGCCGACGGTCCCCCGGGCGCATACGAGGACTTCGAGAAGACGGAGTGCATCGTCCTCGTCGGCCACAACGCGGCCGAGCAGTCGACGGTCCTCTGGATGCGGATCCTCGCCGCGAAACGCGGCAAGCTCAAACCGCGGATCATCGTCATCGATCCGCGGCGCACTTTCACCGTCGACACTGGCGCCGACCTGCACCTCCAGCCGCGGCCGGGAACGAACGTCGCGCTCCTCAACGGCATCTGCCACCTGCTGATCAAGAACGACTGGATCGATCATCGATTCATCCGCCGGCATGCGACGAAGTTCGACCAGTTCAGCGAGATCGTCGACCGCTATCGCCCGCCGATGGTCGAGCGCATCACCGGCGTGAAGAAGCGCGACCTGCAAAAAGCCGCCGAATGGATCGGCACGTCGAAGACGACGGTCACCACCTGCCTGCAGGGTGTTTATCAGTCGAACCAGGCGACGGCGACCGCATGCATCGTCAACTCGATGCATCTCCTGATGGGAAAAATAGGGAAGCCGGGCTGCGCACCGTTTCAGTTCGCGGGCCAGCCGAGCTCGATGAACACGCGCGAGACCGGCGCGGACGGGACATACCCCGCCTACCGCAACTGGGAAGACCTCAACCACATGCGGGACCTCGCCAAGCGCTGGAACGTCGCCCCGGAGCTCCTCGGGAAGAAGCCGGTCACCGCGCCGGAAATCTTCGAACTGGTGGAGAAGGGCTTCGTCAAGGTGCTGTGGAACATCGGTACGAACCCCGCCGTCTCGATGCACGACCGCACGCAGCGTTTCCGCGCGCTCGCCGGCACGTTTCTCATCGTGCAGGACCCGTTCTTCAACACCGAGACCGCCAGCTTCGCCGACGTCTTCCTCCCCGCCGCGATGTGGGGTGAGAAGACCGGCTGCATGACGAACGCGGAGCGCCGCTGCCAGTTGCTGCAGAAAGCGGTCGATCCGCCGGGCGAGGCGCGCGCGGATCTCGACATCTTCATCGACTTCGCGCAGCGACTGAACCTCCGCGACCTCGGCGGCAAGCCGCTCATCAATTACTCCACGCCGCAGGAAGCGTTCGACGAATGGCGCAAGGTCTCGCGCGGGACGATTCCGGACTACAGCGGGATGACGTACGAG
>DATART010000448.1:0-14585 GCA_036264035.1 Thermoanaerobaculia bacterium
TGGTGAAACGCCTCAAATGCTCGCCACGATCCGCTCCACCTCGGCCTGATCCCCATCCTCCATCGCCTTTTCGATTTGCAGCGACTCGCGATCGAGGCCGATCGTGGCGACCGCCGCGATGCGTGGGCCGACGCGATAGGCGACCACCGCGCGGCGATCGTCGAATGAGCCGTGTACCTCCACCGCGTCGTAACCGGCGGCGTTGCCGACGTAGTTGATGGTCACGTCGTAGTGCGCGCTCCAGAAAAACGGCGGCGCGGTGTGCGGCGTCGGGCGTCCGAGGATGTTGAGCGCCGCGGTCTGGCCCTGGCGTCCGGCCGCGACCCAATGTTCGACGCGGACGTTCTTTCCGCTGAAGCGATCGGGATAATTCGCGACGTCGCCGGCGGCGTAAATGCCGGGCACGCTGGTGCGGAGAAACTCGTCGACGATGATGCCGTGATCGATCGCGAGGCCGCCGATCTGCGCCAGTTGCGTGTTCGGGCGAACGCCGACGCCGGCCACGATGAAGTCGGCCGGCAGCGGCTCGCCTGTCGCGAGAATGACGCGATCGCCTTCGAACGTCGCCACGGTCGTGCCGAGGCGGAAGCGGACGCCGTGCTCCTCGTGGAGGCGGCGGATGAAGGCGCCGATCTCGACGCCCATCGTCTTCGCCAGCGGGATCGCGTCGGGCGCAACGACGGTCACTTCGACCTCGCGAGCGCGAAGCGACGCCGCGACCTCGAGTCCGATGAAGCTCGCGCCAAGAACGACCGCGCGTTTGCCTTTCGCCGCCTCGGCGATGATGGCGCGGCTGTCGCGCAGCGTACGCAGCACGTGCACGCGCGCGGCGCCGGGAGGCGACGGGCGGACCGGCTCGGAGCCGGCGGCGAGGAGGATTGCGTCGAACGTGCGCGCCGAACGGTCGTCGAACGTGAGCGTTTTGGATTTCGCATCGAGCAGCACGGCGCGGCGTCCCATCAGAAATTCGATGTTCTGCGTGCGATAGGCGTCCGCATCGCGCAGCGGCATCCACTCCTCGGGCGCGGTGCCGGCGAGGTACTCCTTCGAAAGATTCGGGCGATCGATCGGGACTGTTTCTTCCGCGCCGATGATCGTGATCGTCCCGCTGAATCCTTCGCGGCGCAGTGTCTCGGCGGCGGACGTGCCCGCGACGCCGCCTCCGACGATGCCTACGGACCTTGCGTTCGTTTGCATCGGAGCGGCCGGCGGAATCTCGCGCCTGGTCGTGACGACGACGCGGCCGTCGCGCTGCTCGACATTCCAGACCGGAATCGGATTCAGCGCCGGCGCCATCGCAGCGCCCGTGCGCAGATCGAAACAGGCGTGATGCCAGGGACAGCGGATCGTGTCGCCGGCGATGATGCCGTCGGCGAGCGGTGCGTGGTAGTGCGTACAACTTCCGCCGACCGCGAATACCTCGCTCCCTCGGCGAACCAGAACCACCGACTCGCCGTCGATCTCGCCGGCGAGCATGCCGCCGTCGGCGATCTCGTCGATGGCAACTCCTGATTTGAAATCCATCGTCACTCCACAAGCCGCAGGAACTCGGCGCGGGCCATGGCGTCGTTGCGCAACGTCCCGAGCATCGCCGAGGTCACCATTTCCGTGGTCTGTTGCCGCACGCCGCGGCAACCCATACAGAGATGATGCGCCCGAATGATGACGCCGACGCCGCGCGCTTCGAGGTGTTCTTCGACCGACTCGGCGATCTGCCGCGTCAGGCGCTCCTGAATCTGCAGCCGGCGCGCGAAACAATCGACCAGCCGCGCGAGCTTGCTGATGCCGACCACCTTGCCCGGAAGATAGCCGACGCTGGCCTCGCCGTAGAACGGCAGCATGTGATGTTCGCAGGTGGAGTGAAAGCTGATGCCGCGCAGGACGACCATCTCGTCGCTGCTTTCCTCGAACGTTCGCGCGAGGATGTCGGCGGGATCATCGGCGTAGCCGGACGTCATCTCGCGCCACGCTTTGAGCACGCGCGCGGGCGTATCGAGAAGGCCGTCGCGCGACGGATCCTCGCCGATGAATCGAAGAATTGTGGTGACGGCCTCGGATGCCGCATGTTCGGCGGGGAAGGGGAGAACTTCGTTTGCGGACTGCTGGTGCATCGTGGAAACCTCCTGTAATCAATGGCATGCCGAGAATGTCACGAGGACAGGTATTTAGCAAATGTTTACTTGTTAAATGTGGCGAATACGGAAAAAACCGCCGGGCGGGCGCCGGCGGTTTCAGAGGTAGACGCGCGTTACTTCGCCTTCTGCGCTTCAATATTCACGTTGATCGTGACGTCGTCGCCGACCAGGAAGCCGCCGTTGTCGAGGGCTTTGTTCCAATTGATGCCGTAGTCCTTGCGGTTCACGGTCGTCGTCAGCGAGAAGCCGGCGCGCTCGTTGCCCCACGGGTCCTTGCCGAAACCGTTGAATTCGACCGGGATCGTGACGCGCTTGGTCACGCCGCGCATGGTGAGGTCGCCGGTGACGTCATACACGTCCTTCTTTTTTGTCGCGGCAATGCTGGTGCTCTTGAACGTGATCTCCGGATTCTTTGCGGCATCGAAGAAGTCGGCGGTCTGGAGATGCTTGTCGCGGTCGGCGTCGCCGGTGTCGACGGAAGCGGTCTTGATGTTGAACTCAACCGACGAGGCGGTGGGCTTGGCGCGGTCGAGATTCATCTTGCCATTGAAGTCTTTGAACTTGCCGCTCACCTTGCTCATCATGTGGCGGACCTGGAACGTGGCCTCGGAATGCGCTTTGTCGACGACGAACGTCTCGGCGAAGAGCGAGGAAGTGGCGAGGACGAATGCTGCGGCTGCGAGGATGCGGAACTTCATTGGGTACTTCTCCTTTCGATGAACTGCTGATTGCTGTGCGCGCGGGTCCTGTCGAGTAGGTCGATGAGGCTCGCGAGCTCGGTTTTTTTCAGAACGCCGAGGGCGTTGTCGGCGGCTTCGAGCATGGGGGCGTCGAGGGTGGTGAGGAGCGAGAGACCGGATGCGGTAATGCGGCAGAAGACCTGGCGGCGATCGGTGAGGCAGCGTTCGCGCGAGACGAGCTTCTTCGTCTCGAGGCGGTCGATGAGACGGGTGATGCCGGGCGTCGATTCGATCATCCGCTCGGCGATCTCCAGCGTCGGCAGGCCACGCTCGCCGGCGCCGCGCAGGATGCGCAGCACGTTGTACTGCTGGCTGGTGATGCCGTGCGGCTCGATGACGGTGCCGATCAGGCGGCGGAGAACGTCGGCGGTGCGCATGAGCGTCACGGCCGCTTCCTCCGCTTTGGACGGGAACGGTTTTTTCTGTTTGATCTCTCGGGCGATGGTCGATGGCACGAGCGAGACATTAATCGATCATTAGTTGATTAGTCAACTATTTCTCGTTCTGCGACAATTTCGTGCATGGATGCCTTTCCGTCTGAATTCGCGGACCTGTTGAATAAACGCGGGCAGCGGCTGATCGCGACTCCGCCGAAGCTTGATGTCTTCACGAAGAAGCGCGCCACGCCGATCGTGGTCTTCGATGATGTGATCGACGAGCGCGTGGCGAAATCGTGCATCGCTCTGCTCGACCGGGCCATCTATCCGGTCATCAAGCGGATGGAGACGCCGATCCCCCGCGAATGGATCGCGTCGATGAAGAAGAACTACACGGACAAGCTTCAGAAGACCGTGCGCGTGAAGACGGCCACGCTCAATTCGCGCAAGTCGTTCGCGCTCGATGCGGCGCGCGAAATCGGGCTGGCGCAGATGATGCGCTCGGAATCGTTCCGCCTCTTCGCCGAGGCGATCGTGGGGATGCCGGTGGAGACCGGGCATTGGGGACGCCAGGTGATCTGCTACGAGCAGGGCGATTACAGCGGACCGCACAACGACCATCATCCCGAGAGCGCGGCCGCCCGCAACGGTTTCGTCGATCTGCACATCATGTTTTCGAACGACGCGGTGCGCTCGCAGCAACTCGTCTACGAAGAGCGCGGCTTCCTTTCGGCGAGCCACGAGGTGAGCGGCCACAGCGGCATCGCCGTCTACCGCCTCCCGTTCTGGCACTACACGACACCGCTCCTCGGCCGCCCCGGCCGCGAGAAGGAAGCGCGCCGCTGGCTGCTGCTCGGGTCGTTCGATTTCGATCCGCCGCCGAAAAAACCGCTGTGGTGATCCGCAGATTTACGCAGATGGGACGCAGATGACTATGTCGTCTCGGCTGCGACCGCGCGAATATTTTTGAAGTGTTCGCGCGCGGCATCGCGATCCTCCGCATTTCGAAAGGCGCCGACGATCGTGGAACCCGATCCTGACATCGCCGCCCACGCTGCTCCCGCTTCGTAGAGTTCTGTCTTCAGTGTTCGTAACGCCGGCAGCATGGCGAAGATCGGCTCTTCGAAATCATTGAGCAGCTCCATAGTGTGCGAGAGCAGATCGTCGTCGATCATGGCGCGATA
The DNA here is from genome assembly GCA_036264035.1 of Thermoanaerobaculia bacterium. Classification (GTDB taxonomy): domain Bacteria; phylum Acidobacteriota; class Thermoanaerobaculia; order Gp7-AA8; family Gp7-AA8; genus JADGNZ01. Next base: position 4,437 of record DATART010000448.1, read on the forward strand.
ACGGTCGATGCCGAGCGGCGGCGAGAACGCGCGCAGCATTCCGAACGCGCGCGCGGTGCTGACGCGCTCCTCGGGCATCAGCAATAGCAGCGGAATGCCCGTCACTCGCGGCAACGGCGTGATGATTTCGCCGCGGCCGGTGGCATACGCCGTACCGCCGGTGAGGAAGAACGGAACGTCGGAGCCGAGGGACAGTGCGAGCTCCGGCGACGCGTTGCCAAGCGCGATGAGCGTCGCCGCGGCGTCCGAGGATCCGCCGCCCAATCCGCCGCCCGCCGGGATTTCCTTGTGCAGCGTGATCGCGATCTTCGCGTCGCCCGCGGCGCGGACAACGAGGTTCCTCTCATCGACCGGAATCGTCGGATCGTTACAGGTGAGCGTCAGGTGATCCGAATCTTCGAACGTAAGCGTGTCGTGCAGCGAGATGGTCTGGAAGATCGTTTCCAGATCGTGAAACCCGTCCGCGCGTTTGCCGGTGATACGAAGCGACCAGTTGATCTTTGCGTGGGCATTGACGCGCATCGCGCGAAGGATAGCCTGTCATCCTGAATGACATTCGCTGTCATTCCGAGCCGCCGAAGTCCCCGGAGGGGCCGAAGGACGGCGAGGAATCCCCGGCTGCTAACCATGGTCGGGCGGCGGTGCAGCCTCCACCCTCCCGCGGTTTCAGCCGGGGATTCTTCGCCGTCCTCCGCTCTTCGGCCTCGCCGAAGAAGCTCCGACGGCTCAGAATGACAGTGGGGATGACAGCTACAACCTTGGCGCGACGCAGCAGCGGTATCCGTTCGGCGCGGACGGCTTCGCTACGCTCGCCGTCGTCATCGCTGATTCGAGCGTTTCGATTTCGAGCTTCTGCGCGCCGCGCACAATCGTGACGTGCGTCGGCGGATACGACGGCGGGTCGTACGTGACGGAGACGTCGCCGACGTTCGCGCGTGACAAACCAGCAGCGGCGTAGTCGTAGGTGATCGGGCCTTCGGCCGGCAGGCCGGCGATTAGCAGGGCCATCGAGTATGGAGATGCGGCGCCGAAGAAACCGAAGCTGCGCGCGAACTCCGCGGCGCTGCCGTGCCACCACGTTCCTTCGAGGTCATTGATGAACGTGACCTCGGAGGCATCCGCGTAGAGCCGGATGGCGGTCGTGCCGAGGGGCGTGTAGGCGGTGAGCAGCATGCGATTGCCGTTATCGATCTGCAGTTGCGCGCGGAACGATTGCGAGCGATCGCCGCTCGTCGCGCGAATGCGCAGCAGGCTGCGCTGGCCGGTGAGTTGTTCGCGGCGAGCGGCGAGTTCGCGCGCGGCATCGGCGGGCGACGTCGACGTCAGCGGCGCGACCGGCGTCTCCTCGCCGGCCGGGCGTGTTGTACGGCATGCGGCGAGAAGCGCGACGAGAAGAACGATTGCGCGCCGCATCAGCGCGGGGTCTGCTGCGCCTGCTGCTGCTTTTCGATCTCGGCGATTTTCGAACGGAGTTTCGCTTCATCCTTCGATTCGGGATCGAGCGTCAGAGCTACGCGGTAGAGCGAAAGCGCGCGGGTCGTGTCGCCGCGTTTCGCGAGAACGTCGCCGAGGTGCTCGTGGACGGTGGCGTCGCGCGGGAGGATGCGGGCTGCGTCGTTGAGATACTTCTCGGCGAGCTCCAGTTTGCCTTGGCGGAAGTAGGCCCAGCCGAGGGAATCAAGGTAGGCGCCATTGGCCGGTTCCAGCGTCACGGCCTTCGTCAGCATCGCGGTGGCGCGGTCGAGATTGACGCCCTGCTCGGCCCACATGTAGCCGAGGTAATTCATCGTGCCGGCGTTCTCGGGATGTTTGGCGAGGATGTCGAGGAAGGTCTTTTCGGCATCGGCCTTGTCGCCGGAACGATCGAGCGCCGCGGCGAGCTCGAACTGCAGCTCGACCTCGTCGGGCTTGGTGCGGAGCGCGTCGCGAACGACGGAAATCGCCTGGTCGTACTGATCCGCCTGCACATACGCCTCGGCGGCCGAGATCGTGTTGCGGACGCCGAATTTGGCCTGCGTCGATGCGGCGACGCGCGCGCGATCTTTGTCGCCGGCGCGCGCGAGCATCTCGATGTAGCGCGCGTTGACGAACGGGTCGGACGCGTACTTATCGACCAGCGGCTGCAGCAATGTCACCGCGTCGCCGTAGCGCTTCTGTTTGCGCAGCGCGTCGAGGGCAATGTTGATCGACTGCGGATTTGGTTTGTCGTGAAAGACGAAGAGCGGCTTGGCGGCGTCGATGGCCTGCTGCAGATTGCCCTTCTGCAGATCGATGAACGCGAGTTGCGTCTTCGCCAGCGTCTGCACGCCTTCGGGAATGTCGCGGACGGCGAGCAGCGTGTGGAACGTCTTCGCGGCCTCGTCGTACTTTTTGCGGCCGATCTGCGTCAGGCCGAAGCTGGCCAGGACGTCCGGATCGTCGGGAGTCTTTTCCAGGAGCTGGCGGTAGATGCGGTCGGCTTCGTCGTAGCGTTCCAGATCGCTGAGCGACTCGGCGAGGTAGTACTGCGTGCGCGTGTCTTTCGGATCGGCGGCCAGGAGCGCCGTGAAGCGCGCACGCGCCTTTTCGGACTCTCCGGCGCGCAGATAAAAGTAGGCCTGCTGACGCTGAAGATCGACCAGGGATGGATCGTCATTGATGAGCGGCTGCAGGACGTCGGCCGCTTTCTGCCATTCGCCGGTGCTTTGATAGACGTCGACGAGTTGCTGGATGGCCAGGCCGAACGTCGGATCGACTTCGACGGCGCGTTCGAGGTATTTGATGGCCTCCGCGCCGCGGCCGAGTTTCGTCAGCACCTGCGCGTAGGCGTAATTGAGGCCGCGCTGATCGGGTGCGCGCTCGAGCATCGACGCGATGACCTTCTCGGCATCGGCGGGACGGCCGCTGGCGGAGTAGATCTGCGAGATGGCCATGCCGGTGGCGAGATCGTCGGGATAAATCCTGAATGCGTTCTGGAGATGGACGAGCGCCTCATCGACTTTGGTCTTGTCGGTGCCGGCGCGGTCGAGGAGGACGCGGCCGAGGACGCGCTCGGCGTCGTAAAAGTTCGGCTGCATCGCGACGACTTTGCGCAGCTCGGCTTCGGCGGCATCGATTTTCGAAGCATCGACGAGAATCAGCGCGCGTTCGTAAAGGACGACTGCGTTCTGTGGATTCTTCGCAACAATCTTGTCGATACGCGAAAGGGCCTCGTCGAAGCGGCCGTCATCGGCGGCGAGCTTGGCAAGAATGAATTCGTAAGGGTCGTCGGACGTTTGTTGTGCGCCGGCGGAAACGCTGAACGCGAGCAGCGCCAGCAGCGGAAATGCGTACTTCATCATCAGTCTCATGGTCATCACTCGGCAGAACGGAACACCATTAGCAGACGCTGCATTCTTAGTTGTTTCAACGAAGTGCACACGCGGTAAGACGGCTTCTGTTGCAGCCCGTTTCATGCCACATTGTGTTAAAAGCGGCGAACGGAAAAAGGGGACCGGGCGTGAGTCTGGAGCGGATCGAGATCACACCGTTTGCGGTGATCGCAGGCGAAATCCTGCAACAGCGTAGAACCGGATCGCTGACGATCGTGCACGCGCCGTTGCGGCGCAATCTCTATTGGGCGCAGGGCGAGCTGGCGCTGATCACGTCGGCGGCGCCGGAGGATTCGCTGGCCGATTTCCTCGTGCGCCGCGGCGTGATGGCGGCGGACCGGGCGCTCCCGCTCGCTGCCGCCGATCCGCTCGAAGCCGCCGCGAGGTTTCACGAGTCGGGCCTGCTCGATATGTCGTCGCGCCAGACGCTGCTGCGCGAGTGGATGACGTCGCTGTTCGTCCCGCTTTTTTCGCTCGATGAAGGGACGGCGGCGTTTACCGACGTCGAAGCGATCGAACCTGAAAAACGGGTGTTCCTGCAGTCGATGCCGGCGGTGATGCTCGACGGTATCCGCGGCATCACCAACGGCCTCGTCCTTCGCCGATCCCTCGGCGATCTGAAGCGCACGATCGAACCGGACGACAGCGCGGCTGTTTCGCTCGATGCCGTGCCGCTCACCGACGCGGAACGGAAGATCGCCGAGGCGTTGAACGAGCCGCAATCCATCGAGACGTTTCTGAAACAGTTCACCAGCGACTCGGTCACCGCGGCGCGCGTCGTCATTGCCATGCTTACGCTCGGGGTCTTTTCCGTGGTCACGCTGACGCGGACCGTCGCGGCGATCGACGACAGCGACATGCATCGCGATCTGGAGTTGCTCGCCGCAATCGGTTCGAACGATCAACGCTCGCTACGCGCCGTCGCGCTGTCCCGCCAACTGCCGTCGATGGATCATTACCAGCTTCTGGAAGTCCCGCGCGCCGCGGTGCGAGCAATGGTCGTCGCCGCGGTCGAACAGAAGAAGCAGCAATACAATCCGGCGACGTTTCCGCCCGTCGTCAGGGATGCGCTCGCGGCGATCAACAAGCGGATCAGCGAGGCGGCGGCAGTGCTGGAGAATCCAGTCCGGCGTTCGGCGTATGACAAGCTGCTCGATCAACGCACGGGACGCGGGGGCGGCGATGAGTTGCAGCGCCGCGCAACGCAGCGCTCGATCGCCACGCAGAATTTTCAGAAGGCGCGCGAGTTGAGTGCGACCGGCGATTACTACGGCGCGATCGTGCTGTTGAAACAGACCGTCAATTTCGCGCCCGATCACGCGGGGGCCTGGCACCTCCTCGGCGCGTGTCAGGAGCGCAATCCGAAATGGCGGCGCGATGCCGCGGAGAGTTTTCAGCGCGCGCTGTCGCTCGATCCGAATTCGGTTGAGGTATTGATTTCGCTTGGCGATCTCTATCGCACCGAGGGGTTGATCTCGCGGGCGCAAAGCTGCTACGAAGATGTGTTGAAAATCGCCGCGGATCATCCGGAGGCGAAAAGCCGTTTAGCGGCGATTCGAAAAAAATGAAACGAACCGGACTCGCATTCATCACTCTGCTGCTCGCCGTGGTCTGCGCGTTCGCGGACCACGTCGCCGACTGGCGTGCCGATCAGGCGGCGATTGAGGCGCTTCTGCAGCAGAGACGCTACGCGGAGGCTCGAAAGGCTTCCATCAAGCTGACGAAACATATGTTCGACGCATTGGGCACGACTGCCGCGGACGCCGAGATCCTCGCCCGGACCGTCGCATTGCGCGCGGCGGCCGAGGATGGCCTGGGCAACGTGGACGACACGAATTGGTATCGAGCGGTGGCGAAGGCGCTCGATCCACTGGTCGTGCTTCCGCCGATGGCGACGCCTCTTCCCGAGCCGGTCGCGGCGCTGCACGTTGGCGAGCCGCCGGTTGAGTCGTCCGAAAAGGTGATGGCGCCGCAGCGCTTGCGCAGGCGCGATCCGGAACGGCCCGCCATCGTCAACGCGCTCGGCGTGGCGATGGTGGAGCTCGAGGTTGCGATCGACGTCGACGGGGTCGTGCGGCAGCCGCGTGTCGTCAGCTCACCCGCTCCGTCCGTATCGTTTGCGGCACTCGAATCGATCAAGCAGTGGCGCTTCAAGCCGGGCACGAAGGACGGCAAGCCTGTGCCAGTGATCTTCCGGATGACGTACACCTTCCACTGACCGAGGCTAACGGATGTCCTCGGGTTTGTTGTCCGCCAGTTCGTCGCGCGGATCGTTGGCGCGGGTTGGCGAGTTCTCACCGCTGTGCTCTTCGCGGCCGGCGCCTTCGTAGCCGAGGACTTCCGCGCCGCGGATGACTTCGATTTTCTGCGTCTCTTCTTCGGTAGCGCCTTTTTCGTCTTCGCTCATGCCGTATTGATGAGCAAGATTGGCGCCGTGTGAAACAATCACCGCGATGTTCGAGCTGCCCGCGGACTCCACGGAAGTCATCCTCCGCCTTTTCGCCGCCGCCGCGATTGGCGCGTGCATCGGGCTCGACCGCGAAGTACGCCGGAAGCCGGCGGGGATGCGGACGCATGCGCTCGTGGCGCTCGGGGCGGCGCTGGTGACGCTCGTTGTCGTGCGATTCGATCCGGCGACGCTGCATGTGGACGCGATCAGCCGCGCCATTCAGGGCATCATCGCCGGCGTCGGATTCCTCGGCGGCGGGGCGATTCTGAAGGCGGAGCACGAGATGGTCAGCGGCTTGACGACGGCCGCATCGATCTGGCTGGTGGCGTCGCTCGGGATCGCGTGCGGCGTCGGACAGTGGGTGGCGGCGCTCATCGCGCTCGCGTTCGCGCTGATCATCCTCATCGTCGGCGGCCCGGTTGAAGGGTTCGTGCATCGCGTCGCCAGCCGCCGCAAGCTCCCGCCGGACCTGCCAAACCCCAGCTAGCCTGCGATCGCGTTCGCGCACTCCTCGGGATGCGCGAAGTGGCAGGCATGCGCGCCCGGAAGCAGTGTGAGATCTGAGATCGCATTGCGGTCGACGAGTGGGTCGCGTTCGCCCGCGAACATCTCCAGCGGCGGCGGGGAGGTTCTGATGTCAGCGGCGTAGCGGCGGTAGGTTGCGAACCAGCGTCCGAGGCCGGATCGCCAGTAGGCGCGCATGACGTGCGCGTAGAGCGCGAGCGGTTCGCGGAACGCATCGACGATGAGCGCGTCCAGTAGCCGCAGCGGATGGCGCGGCGACCAGAGCGGACCGATGCAGACAGCGCGTTTGACGACGTCGGGACGCAGTCGCGCGAGCTGCGCGATGGCGTTGCAGCCGAGGGAGTGACCGATCCACGTGGCGCCGCGGATCGAGAGTGCGTCCGCCCACTCCGCGAGAATTTCTGCGTGCTCCTCGGCGCCGGCCGAAGGGCCGTCGATACTGTTGCCGAAGCCGGGAAGATCGGGCGCGATCGGATGCGCGCCGCGCGCGTAGAGCGCTCGCGCGAAGCGGCCGAAGTAGGCGCTGGACATGCCTAATCCATGGACCAGAACGACGTCGCGCCGCCGGCCGGCGGCACGATGGGCGATGCCGTTCGTCCAGCCGGAAAGTCCCCAGGAAAATGACGGCTCGGCGGCGCCGTGCACGACGTCGACCTCATCGAGAAAAGAAAAGAGTGCTTCGTTGAACGCGCGCGGGTTCTCCCACATCGGCACGTGACCGGCGCGCGGAATCACGCGAAGTCTTGCGTGAGGCATTTCCTCGAGCATTTGCCGCGCGTACGGCAACGGCACGAGCGGATCGTGCTCGCCCCATACGAGCAGCACAGGCATCGTGAGCTTGCGCATGAGCGGACGCGCGTCGTCGCGGAGCAGGCGCGCGAAGGCAACCGCGATCGCCGTCGGACCGGCGCGGAAGACGTCGCGGGTGAGGATCAGAAAAAATGATCGCCAGCCGTGGGGCATGGCGAGGTTCTCGATGTGCACGCCCGGCGTGATCTCGAACGGGATGCCGGTCGAATCGATGAGCACGAGCGAGCGGACGAGATCGGGCCGGCTGGCGGCGAGGTGAATCGCGATCTGTCCGCCAAGAGAATTGCCGGCCAGGTGAACAGGTCCGTCGAAAGAGGACTCGATCCAGCGGGCCAGCAGCGCGGCGATGTCGTCGAACCGCAGCGGCAGATTGCTGCGGCGGAGGAAGAAACGATTGCGTCCGAACCCGACCAGATCGACGGCGGAGACAAGGTAGCGCTCGGCGAGAATATCAATGTTGTGGCGCCACCAGTCCGACGATCCGCCGAGCCCGTGCAGCAGGACCAGCGGCGGACCACTGCCGGCGCGCGTTTCCCAGAACGTGAACGGCGGCAGGTGGACGCGGCGAGTGACGGACACGGCGCGAGGTTACCGCCGGATCCGGCCCTCTTCGACCATCAGACAACGGTCCTGCACGACTTTGATGCCGGCCTCGGCCAGTCGCTGCGCGGCCTCATCGTTGCGGATACCCAGCTGAAACCAGACACTCTTCGGTTTGACGGCCAGGATATCGTCGACGTGCGGCGGGATGTCGCTTGGCCGGCGAAAGACGTTCACCATGTCGATCGGACGTCCTATCTCCGCGAGTTTGCGAAAGACGGGCTTGCCGAGGATCTGTGTGACCTCGGGGTAATAAACAGGAACCGGGATGACGTCGTAGCCGGCCTCGGCCATGTGAGCGGGAACGTAGTAGCCGGCCTGATCGGCGTGGGATTCCGGCTTAATGCCGAGCACGGCAATCGTCTTTGTGTCGCGGATCACGGCGGCGATCCCGGCGGCGTCGTTAATTAGGTTTGTTTTCCAGTCGGTCATGGCGCGGCAGAGTAGCAAAAAGTAGGCTACGGTATCGTGATGGAGCGACGTTGTCACACGGAATAACTAAATTTGCGAGGCGTTGTCCATTGGCAGTTCAACCCACCCCAAAATCCAACGAAAAGTGAGGTCCACGACCTGATGAAACGCGCATCGTTTGCCGTCCTGTTGTTCATCGCTCCGCTCACCGCGTTCGCCTCAGCACCGACGCAGGCCGTCATCGTGATGATGAAGCCGGCCAGCCGCGTCGCGGCGAAGATGTCAATGACATTCGACACGAGGGTCACCGCCGACGAGCGCGACCTTCGCGAGCTGCCGGCCATCAATGGCTTCGCGGCGAATCTGACCGACGAAGACATCGCCGCGCTGAAGGCGACCGGCAACGTCGTTTCCATCGAGCCCGATCTGGAGCGCCACGCCTTCGCCAACGACAGCGTGACGCCCGGCCAGCAGACGACGCCCTACGGCATCAACAGCGTCAACGCGCCTGGCGTGTGGCCGGTAACGCGCGGCAAGTCGCTGGCGAGTGGTCCGGCCATTCACGTGGCGATCATCGATACCGGCATCGACTACAACTATTCGGAGTTGTCGGGCGCGTTCAAGGGCGGCTTCAACTTCGTCGCACGGAACGGCGATCCGCTCGACGACAACGGCCACGGCACGCATGTGGCCGGAATCATTGCCGCCGCCAACAATGGCGCGGGCGTGGTCGGCGTGGCCTCGGACGTCGATGTCTATTCGCTGAAGGTGCTCGACACCTGCGGCAGCGGCCGGACCAGCGACATCATCCAGGCCGTGCAGTGGGTCGTCGACAAGAAGAAAGAAATCGGCGGCAACTGGGTCATCAACCTCTCGCTCGGCTCCGGTACGGCGTCTCCTCCTGAGGAGGCGGAGTTCGCCACAGCCACCGCTGCGGGGATCCTCGTCGTCGCGGCGTCGGGGAATGACTACCCCGGCTCGGACGGCCTCGCCTTTCCCGCGGGATATGCCGGCGTCCTTTCGGTCGGCGCAGTCGATTCGACAAACGCGGTCGCCAGTTTCTCGCAGCGCGGAGCGGATTTGAAAGTGGTCGCGCCGGGCGTCAGCGTGCTGTCGACGTTTGTGTCGCCATCGGTTGCCACGAATGACGGGCGGAAGTTCGTTGGTACGCGCGCGGACTACACCGACGACTCGCCTGACAATAATGACCTGACGTTCTCGGCGTGCCCACCTGCGACCACAGGTATCTCTTCGACGTTTGTGAACTGCGGACTGGGCGGAGCGACGGATTTCCCTGCCAGCGTGAAGGGAAAGATCGCGTTGGTTCAGCGCGGCACGAACACCTTCTTCGAAAAAGCGCAGAACGCATATAAGGCCGGGGCGATCGGCGTCGTCATGTACGACAACAAAGTGGAGGACGTGGCGTTCAGGCCCATTTTTGCGACGGCAGCGAAGACTGCTGCCGCCATTCCCGCCACTTCTCCGTTCCTGATGATCTCTCAAGCGGATGGTCAGGCGCTTCTCACTACCCCCAACGCGACGATCACGATGGGCAGCGGCCTCGAGAGCTTCGAACTTCTCGCCGGCACGTCGATGGCCTCTCCGCACGCCGCAGGCACCGCGGCGCTGGTGTGGGCGGCATCGCCGAACTCCACCGCGACTAATGTCATCACGGCGCTCGAGCAGACAGCGAAAGACCTCGGAGACCCGGGCAAGGACAACACGTACGGCTACGGCCTCGTCAACGCATACGATGCAGCCAAGATGCTGAACCCGTCCGCCTTCGGCTCGGGCGTCACCCCGGCGACGGGACCGGTCGCCGGTCGCATGCCGGGTCGACGCGGACACTGACCCTCGGATTACGACTCTTCAACGCGGCGCCTTCGGGCGCCGCGTTTTTTATTGGTAGACTTCTCCCTTCAATCCAAGTGAGGGCCGCGACCATGAAACGAGCCGCATTCGCTTCAATGCTTTTTATCGTTCCGTTTGCCGCATTTGCAGCCC
>DATART010000474.1:0-15279 GCA_036264035.1 Thermoanaerobaculia bacterium
CTGCCTGGAACTTGCTGGCAAACGTCCGCGATTCGATCTCGATTGCGCGCGGCAGGCGCTGGGAGTGGTCATCGATGTAGAGGACGGCCGGGCTGGCTTGAAACTCTTCGCCGTCGCGGATGCGCTGAAGAAACCCTCGGAACTCCTCGATTCCTTTCGCGTTGAGCCTGCGAAGCTTCGTCATCGGCGTTCGTTCCGCTCCGCAAGCCATCGGCCAATCGCCGCCTGCTGATTGCAGAACGCCTCGACGACTTCGTCGATCCAGAACGGCGCGTCGTCTTTGTCATCCGGCAGCGGAGAGTTAAACCTTGCCGCCCAACGCAGCCAATCGTTCCACCATTCATCGCCATCGTCGTGCGCCGGATGTTCTTCTACGAGAAGAATCTGCGTGAGCACCAGACGGACGGCGGTGGGATAGACGAGCGCGAAAAATGCCGCATCGCTCCTGGCCATCTCCTGGATGTTGTCGATGCGGTTGTTCAGCTCGAGCACGGGACCGTTCGGCTCGAAAGCGATCCGCCACGCCTGCTCGCCGAGGGTATCGGTGAAGCTGACCGGCAGCAGCGGCACCCGGCCGGCATTTTCCGGTCTCTCCTCAGACACAACGATGTCGTCCGCCACCGCCACGACGCGATGCTCATCGCCGTCGACAAGCTTGACGCGGAAGCGCACCAGACTCGTGCTGTCGATATCGGTCAGGCGGCAATCCTCGGGCGGTGCGAAGTGTTCGACGGAACCACAATCGAAGCGCATGAATGAGGTGCGGTAGTACGCCTCGATGAAGACGCGAGTGGATGGAGCGACACCGACACCGTCGAAGGAAAGACGTGGGTCGAAAACCAGCGTGCCGCCGGCGTCGCGCCGGAGCGTCACGCGCACATTCGCGCGCGGGATGCGAGCTCGCTCAGTGAAGTTCAGTTTGCGCAGCATCGCCCGCGTCGATCAGGCGGACGAGGAGGTCGCGCCGCGGATCGAATCCTTTCATCGATAGCTGGAACTTCGCCGCGGACGGCACCAGCTCGAATGCATTGACCGAGGTTGCCCGCATGCGCACCCCCTCGGCGTTGACGGAAATGGCGTCCGACGTCAGATCAAAATCAAATGCGCTGTGTTTGCGGAAGGGATTGCCGGCCCGAAGGCGATAAGCGATCTCGCCATGCAACGGGCGGCCAATCAATTCCGGCGCCGAGGCCTTGATCGTGAAACCGCCGGCGATCCGGGCGATGCTGATACCGCTGGAACTGCCGTCCGATGCGGCCGTTGCACTGTTGCCTGTCTCCCCCGCCGCCGCGCGGATTGGAAGGCGGACCCGATCGGTGTCGCGCAGCGGCTCGTCGCCGGCGTCGATCCAGAAAAGGTCGGCGAGGAAGTCGCGAACGCGGCCTTCCGGTGGCTGCGTAAGCAGCGACGCGAGAAACGACGCGCTGTTCTTTACGAAGCGCAGGGTCGATGCCCCATGGTCGTAGAGCGTGCGGATCTTGTCAGCACGCTCGGACCAGTCGGCGTGGGCCGGGTTTTCGGCGTCGCCGAGGAAGGTGGAGAGCGCCTGATCGTCGATGACGATCAGCGCGCGCGCCGCCTTATCGGCGTTCGAACGAACATCGGGAATGGTGATGCCCCGGCGGATGAAGTGCTGCTCCCCTTTGCGCAGATGCTCGTCGCGCTCGAGATAGACGTCAAACCAGGAGTTGGCAGCCCGGGCGCGTTTGCGTTTCACCAGAACCGGAACGCGAAAGGCGAGGCGCTCGCCGGATGCAAACCGTTCGCGAAGTTCGCCGAGCAGCGCCGGTTCGAGGATGCTCTCATCCCACTTCGGAGCGGCAGCGCCACGCTCCGGCAACACAATGCGCGTGATCTCGCTCTGCGCCAGCGACCAGCGAGTCAGCGCGCAGAGACGGACAGCGTTCGCATCCGCCGCGGAAAGGCCGTCAATCGTTTCCGCATCGATTCGCTGGGTGCGCAGATCGTCCGCGACATCGACGATTAGGTCTCCGCGAAGAACGGGATGAAAGTACTGCTGAACGACCGAGGCCATGATGCGCTCGACCGACAACTCGTCGTCGCGGTAGTAGGGAACGACGATGGAGAGGCCTGGCTCGATGCGGTGAACACCGAAGTCGTCGGCGAAGCGATTCAGCAGAATCGGATCCTCGATGGGCAATGGCAGACCGTTCGGGGTTTCAAATCGCGCGAAGAAGCCGTAAGGATAGATCCGCTGGCCGTCGAGGATGTGCGTCTTCAGCACCGACTGGCCGAACAGCAGCGGGCGGTTGTCGTCAGCGCGGCGGGTGATACCAAAGATCGTGCGGATGCGTGAGGCCACGGTGAAGACGGCTTTCCCCAGCCCCCAACGCCCGCGATCGACGTCACCCTTGCCCGAACGGCCGACATTCCGCCAGAAGTAGAAGAAATCGTTCTTCCGCTCGTCGCCGGAAGGGTCGAGCTCAGGATCGGAGTGAGGATCGCCCGTGAGGCCCCGCGTACCAAAGTCTTCGATCAGCAGGTACGGAACGTTCTCATCCTCCCTCGGCAGAATGGTATGGATCGTCTTCGCAGCCGCATGCAGATGAGCCTCCAGCCCGTCGAAATACTCCCGCACTCCTTCGGCCGGAAGCGCTTGCGATCCAGACGCAATACGGAAGCGCACGCGCACAGGCGAGCGGCTGCGCGGCAGCCGCGCATCGAGCGAGTTCTGAATCGATTCGCGCACCAGCGCATCCGCAAGGTTCTGCGCTTTGAAGAATTCGTCGTGAACCGGATCGACCTGCACCTCGCCCAGATCCATCGACCGGAAGTGCCAGGTTGGAAATCGGGACATACGGGATGGAAGAGATTAATGGATTGGAGTCTGACCCGCCACTCGTTCTCAGCGGAGAAACACCGCGCCGCCGAACGTGGCCACGACCGTCGTGCGGTGTTGCGAGCGGTCGGCGCCGGCGGTGAGGCGGTAGCCGCCGAGGCGCTGGGTTGCCTGCAGCATCGTGCCGGTCGTGTGCGTGGAGCCGGAACGGAACGCGCTGACTCGGAAGCCGAGGTCGAACGAACGGGTGATGGTGAAGTCGGCGCCGGCGTTGGCGTTGATGCCGCGCGCTACGCGGAACTCGGCGTATCGCCGGCCGTAGACGGCGGTCGCGCCGAGGAGATCCCAGGAGCCGCCGATCAGGAACGCGCTCACGGTGTCGAGACTGCTTCCTCGGTATGCGGCGAGCGATTGGCGAAGATGCATACGGCCAAACGACGCGCCGCCGTTTTCAGTGACCATCGCGCGCGTCCAGGTGCGATTGCCGTGATACGCCTCGCCGGTCGCCGCGGCATCGATCCCATCGATGCGGTTGGTGAATGGATCCTCGGCCGTAATGAAGCGGATCCGCTGGATGACGGAGATCCCGGCATACGGAGAACGCCACGCATCGCGGAGTACGGCGGGAGCGTCATGGCCGATGATCTCCTTGCCGATGACGACACCCGGCTCGATGGACGCATGCTCGCTCTGCCGGAAGCGAAGAGCGGCGCGGGCGGATACCGCGGCATCGTTGAACTCGAGGTCGCGCCTGCGAACGCCATCGCGATAAATCCGCTTGCTGCTGTGCGCGTCGTACGGCGTGGCGGTGACGTCGAGGATCAGGCGGCGGTCGTGACTGACGAGACGTTCGCGGCCGAGGGAAAGTGACCAGCCGTTGATTCCGCCGCGCCATAACGAGCCATCCGAGGCGACCGAGCGATAGTCGATCGACGGAGCGGCCAGACCGGATTCATACAACACCGCGGCGGTGAGCACGCGCAGGTCGTCGGCGCGTGCGCTTGTCATCGCAGCGAAAAAACAGAGGGTGGCGATCGCGCGCTTACAGGTCATAGCGCGCCAGCTCCGCCGCAATCCGCCGGCCTTGATAACGCGCCATGGTCATGATCGACAACATCGGATTCGCGCCGCAGGAGGTCGGAAACGATGAGGAATCGCAGACGATCAGATTGCGGATGGCGCGCGACTCGCCGCGCGAGTTCGTCGTCGTCCGCCGCTCGTCCTCGCCCATCTTCGTCGTCGCCTGCGCGTGCGCCGAGGTGAGCGTGGTGCGGTGCGGTTCGAAACGGAGATCGGAGCAGTACGCCGCCTCTGCCGCGGTCGTGAATCGTGGCCGCGGCAGCGGGCCGACGCGCTCGCTCGACGGCAGCAGCACGTTGCGCGCGCCCGCCGCGAACATCACCTCAACGGCGCGCTGCGCGGCGAAACGCAGACGCACGCGATCGCCGTCGCTCAACTGGTAATGAATGCGCGGCTTGGCGTCGGCCTCGTTCCACTCCACGCGATTGTTGTCGTCGACCTCGTCGAGCAGCATCGCGCCGAATCCGATCAGGCGCGGCAACTCGCGAAGCACGTCGAAGTGCTCCGCCCCAATTCCGGGGATGACCACCGAGCCGTAGACCGGCTGCCCGAACAGCGTTTCGAAGTAGATGCGGTGCGAGGTCGCATACGCATCGCTGTAAACCGTGCCCGGGATGCCGCGATAGTTCGAGATTGCGTGGTCCATGATTCCGATGACCGGCAGGCTCGGATGCGTTACCAGGCCGCGTCCGATGCGCCGGTGCGGGTCGGGATGATTCGAGCGCTGCAGAAGCGCCGGCGTGGCCACCGCTCCGGCCGAGACGATGATCAGCTTCGCCTCGATCTCGATGCGTCCTGTCCCGACGCTGTTCGGGTGCGAGCCCACGCGCGTTCTGCGCACGCGCCCGTTCACGGCTACGGCGGACATCGCGCCGTTCTTCTTTTCGAACACGATGCGCTCGACGTCGCAGTGATGAATCAGTTGCACGCCGTGCGCGATCGCATCCTCCATGTACGTCACCAGCGTCCCCTGCTTCGCGCCGTACGTGCAGCCCTCGCCGCAGAAACCGGAGCGCACGCATCCGCGCATGTTCAGCTCGAAACGTTGGGACGGAATGCCGAGGGCCGTGCAGCCGCGCTCGAGCGCGCGGTTGTTATCGTTGATCTCATCGTCCTCGGCGCGATGAACGTTGATGCGCGTGCGGACTTCATGCAGAGCGGAAGGGATGTTGAGACCCGCCACGCCGTAATCGTTCGCATGCTCGTCGAAGGAGAAGCCCGTGAGGCCGACGTCGCGACGCCATCCGTTCCAGACCGATTCGATCGGATTGAAGCAGAGCGCGTAATTGACGGTCGTTCCGCCGCCGACACACTCGCCGCCGCGCACGGCCATCGCGCCGTCGGCCGTCGTGCGCCGCCCATCCTCGGCGTACAGCACGCGCATGTCCCACTCGCGCTGATCGAACGACTCGCCGCCGAACCAGCCGCCTTTTTCGACGACGATGATCTTCTTCTTCGTCTGCTCGGCCAGCGTTGCCGCGAGCACGCCGCCGGCCGCGCCGGATCCGATGATGAGCACATCGCACGCGAGGCGGGTCATGATCCGATGGCCGTCCGCGGAACCAGCGGGCCCGCGTAGCCGATGCTCGGCCACGTGGCGTCCATCGACCAGGTGGTGATCATCACCAGGTTTCGCAGCGATCCGAAGAACTCCCGTTTGACGATCGATGCGCTGTCGCGCCACAAGCCGAGGTAGTCGCGCTGCGCCGTGGTCGATAGATCGCGGAAGCGCGCGTTCGGCTTGACGGTGGCCGCGAACGCGGTGAATGCGGCCGCGTCGGATGCCGCGATCTCCGCTCCGATCCGGGCGCTGTCACCGCCTCGCGCCGCAACGTCGCGAACGGTGATCTCTTCCTGCAACAGAGGACCCGGCATCAGCGGAAAGAGACTGATCTCATCGAAGAAGGCGATCGTCCGCTGCAGCCCCGCGTACCGGGTTTCATTCTCGATCGGAAACAGTTTCAGGAGACGCTGCTCGACATCATCGAGCGTGATCGGCGGAAAACCGGCCGCATCGAACGGCAGCACCGCGGTGATGACCCCGCGCAGCACAGGCCGATACGCATTCCACGATGGATCGACGATGAAAGCCTCGGCGACGCGCGCGCGGCCGGCAACGGCGTTGGAACAGCGCACGAGCGTCGCCAGAAGAACTGGTGCGGATTGCAGAACCGCGCGACGACTGAGTTGAGGCAAGACGCGATCATACGTCGCCGTCTGCGCGAGTGCGGGGCGCCGCGCGATTGGTGTTCGTTATGTGACCAATGCAAGGTTCTTGTCGGCGAAGCCGGCGTAAGAACCGTAGCCCACGCTTTCAAGCGTGGGCTAGCAGATGGGTTTGATTTGTGAGCCCGCCTTGGCGGGCGAGAGAAAGCTTTCTTTCGCCCGTTAAAACGGGCTCACAAACCTGCGCGGCTTGGATTTCCCACGCTTGAAAGCGTGGGCTACGGTTCTTACGCCGGCTTCGCCGACTGGCGTTCTCGTTACTTCGTGATCCCCAGCTTTTCCTCGAGCTCCTCGCGTCGTCCGCGGCTCAAACTCAGCTCCGTGCCGTTTTTCAATCGGACGCCGTAGTCGCCGCCGGGGTGACGGAGGAGGGTGTCGATGCGGTCGAGGCGGACGATGGCGGAGCGGTGGATGCGGAAGAAGATTTCGGGATCGAGCCGCTCGTCCAGCGTCTGCATCCGCTCGCGGATGGCGAAGACTCGGTCGCCGACGTGCAGCTCCGCGTACGGGCCGTCGGCGGTGATGTAGTCGACCTTGTCCACCGGCACGACCCGCACCTGGCCGCGGCTTTCGACGGAGATCCGTTCGAGGTAATCGGGTTTCGGCGCCGCAGGAGGAGTTTCGGTCGCCGGCGAGTGAAGCAGCGAGAGCAGCCGCTGCGTCACCTCCTGCACTTGTTCGAGCTCGATCATCTTCCGCGCGCGGCGGAAGGCCTGCGCGAAGCGGTCGTCGTCGAACGGCTTGACGAGGTAATCGACGGCGGCGCGATCGAAGGCATTGAGCGCGAATTTGTCGAAGGCGGTTACGAAGATCGTGGCCGGCATCTTCTCCGCGCCGACGTCGTCGACGACTTCCAGGCCGGTGCGTCCGGGCATCTGGACGTCGAGGAAAACGAGATCGGGGTGCATGGTGCGGATGGCATCGATCGCCTCGAGCCCCGTAGCCGCCGTGCCGATGATCTCAACGTTCGTTTCATGCGCCAGCAGATCGGCGATGCGATCGCGCGCCAGCGCTTCGTCGTCGGCGATGAGGACGCGAATTGTCTTGTCAGGCATGCATTGCTCGCGTTCGAAGATCGGCGGCCGTGTGATACGGAACGCGCAGCGTCGCCAGCACGCCGCCGCCGGAGGGAGACGTGAGCGCAAGCGATGCGGGATCGCCGTAGAGTTGATCGAGTCGCGCCTTTGTGTTGCGCAGACCGACGCCTTCGCCGGTCGACGACAGCCCCGGTCCATTGTCCTGAACGGTGACCACGAGGTCGTCGCCCTCGACCTTCGCGTCGATCGTCACCTCACCGCGGCCCGAGGCGCGGCTGGCGCCATGTTCCAGCGCGTTCTCCACGATCGGCTGGAGGATGAGATTCGGAACGAGCGCCTCCATCGATCGCTCGCCGGCGTTGACGGTCACGGTCAGCCGTCCCTGAAAACGGATCTCCATGATCTCGATGTAGCGCCGCAGAAACTCCAGCTCATCGCGCAACGGCACCTCGTCCGCGCCGCGCGCTTCGATGGTGTGCCGGAGAAGCTCGCTGAGCCGGGCGATCATCTTCCGGACGCCCGACGGGTCGCGCTCGACGAGGGCGGAAACGGCGTGCAGCGTGTTGAAGAGGAAGTGCGGATTGAGCTGCATCCGCAGCGCGTCGAGCCGCGCCGCGGCGAGCTGCGCCTGCAGCTCCGCGGCGCGCGCTTCGAGAGCCGCGGCCTCACGTTGGCGCGCCAGATCGCGAAGATAAAAGTTCCGCGCGTAGCCGGCGGCCAGAACCGCCAGATAGACGAGCAGCTGATTGAGAAAGCGGAATCGCAGAATCGCGTCCACCGGTGAGAAGACCCGCGGGCGCCGCGACGGGACGCCGGCCAGAATCTCGATCCGCGCAATATCCATGATCAGATCGACGGCGATGGCGATGCCGACTCCGATCAACAGCAGCGCGCCGACCCGCGCCCAACGCGACCGTTCGATCGGAAAGCGCTGCGTCATCAGAAACACGGCCGGAGTAATCACCGCCCAGATCCACGACTCGATGTACTCCAGCGCAATCGGTCCCGCGGGCGAGCCGAGCTGGAATCCGAATCCTCGGGGATCGAGCGCGCGATTCACCGCCGACAACGTGGCGATAAATGTCCAGAACGTGAAGATCAGCAGCAGCTCGCGGCTGCCGATTCGCGCGTAGGTTGATTGTCGTGGTCCGTTCACGGCTGTGCTCGATGCAAGTTCCAGCCCGCGCCGATGCGGTTCATGACACGGGAGTGCAGTTCATGTTCGATCGGAAAGAGAGCACGCGTGCGGATTGTCTCATCGCACGTCCGCAAGCAATCCAGCTGCGGCAAGGAACCCAAAGGAAACCCGATGAAGAAAAAGACGATTTCGGCAGTGGCAGTTCTCGCCCTCGGCGCAACGCTGGCCTTCGCCGGCATGCACGACGGCAAGGAAGGGAAGGGCGGCTGGGGCGAACATCGCGGCAGTTTCAGCGAGATGTACGCGCAGAAGCTGAACCTCACCGACGCCCAGAAGGCGCAGATCGCGGACCTCGACAAGAACTTCCGCGAGACCAACAAGGCGCTCTTCGAAGCGTCACATCAGACCCGCGAGCAGTTCAAAGCCGCGAAGGCCGCGAATGACACGGCGAAGCTCGATGCGCTCCGTCCGACGATGGACTCGCAACACGCGCAGATGAAGCAGCTCCGCGACGCGCAGGACGCGAAGATCAAGGCGATCCTCACGCCCGAGCAGCGCGCGCAGTTCGACACGCTGAAGGCCGAGCGCGAAGCGCATCGGTCTCAGTACAAGCAGCAGCAGTAATCCCTCTCCTCCTCACACTGCTGCGCGGTACCACTCCCCGTTCGCAAGGACGGGGAGTTTTTTCATACACAGAAGGCGTAGATGGATCGCTAATACAGTCGTTCGTCTGCGCGCGAAGGCGCGCGGAACAATGCAGCCCCGCGCTCGGCGCGGGGTACGCAGCGTGACGGTTTTTCGTGGCCGCGGAGGCGGCCATCGCAAAATGCTCGCGCCGCGCGAGTTCGTGTAGCGGCCGCCTCCGCGGCCGCACATAGGATGACGCATACCGTACCCCGCGCCGAGCGCGGGGCTGCATTGTCTGGCGCGCCTTCGCGCGCGACGCACGACCGACTCCGCGACTGATGACACGCCCGTGCATTTCATGCCGTCTGCGTGCAACTGATTGAAAACACGAAACATGAACCGATAGTCGTCCGTTACTACCGGCATCATGAGACAGAAAAAATCAGTCATCGCAATCGGACTCGTTCTGATCATTTCGATCATCGGCCTGCTCGTGCATCGTCTGGCGTTCGCGAAGGAGACGACGGCGTATCGCTTCGCCACGATCGAGCGCGGCAACCTGCAGTCGACCGTTTCCGCGACCGGAACGCTGAATGCCGTCACCACGGTCAGCGTCGGCACGCAGGTCTCGGGACAGGTCTCGCAACTGCTGGTCGACTTCAACGACCACGTCAAAAAGGGCGAGCTCCTGGCGCGCATCGACCCGACGCTGGCGCTTCAGGCCGTTACCGACGCGCAGGCGAATCTCGAAAAGGCGCAGGCGCAGGCGCTCCAGGCGTCGCGCGATTACGCCCGCAACCGCGAGCTGACCAATGACGGTCTCGTGGCCCGCAGCGCCTTCGAAGTCGCGCAGTCCGGCGCCACCGTCGCGGACGCCGGCGTGAAGTCGGCGCGCGTCGCGCTCGACCGCGCGCGGCAGAATCTTTCGTACACCAACATCTACGCGCCGATTGACGGCGTCGTCGTCGAGCGCAACGTGCAGCAGGGACAGACAGTCGCGGCCAGCCTCTCCGCGCCGCAGCTCTTCCTCATCGCCAACGACCTCTCGCAGATGCAGATCCTGGCGCAGGTCGGCGAGAGCGACATCGCCCAGATCAAAGAAGGACAACCGGTCTCGTTCACCGTTCAGGCGCTGACGGGCCAGACGTTCAAGGGCATCGTCAAGCAGGTGCGGTTGCAATCGTCGACGACCGACAACGTCGTCAACTACACCGTGGTCGTGTCGGTGCCGAACACCGATGGCAAGCTCCTTCCGGGCATGACCGCGCGGGTGCAGTTCCTGACGAAGGAGGCCGACAACGTCCTGAAAGTCTCGAACTCAGCGCTTCGCTACAAACCGACCGATGCCGAGCTCGCAGCGCTGAAGGCGTCTCGGCAGGCGACGGCGACGTCGACCACCTCAACGACATCAACCGCGCGTCCCGACCGCAAATCGTGGAGCGGTACCCGCGGCGGCAGCAGCAACTTCGGCACGCTCTATTACCTCGACGCCAACGGCAAGCTGGCCGTAGCGCGCGTCAAGACCGGAATCAACGACGGCAGCACCACGGAGATCACCGGCAAGACCATCAAGGAAGGGATGCAGGTCATCGCAGGCACCGTCACTCCGACTTCAACGACGGCGCAGACAAGTACGGCTTCAGCCAGCCCGTTCCAGAGCTCGCAGCAGCAGCAGGGCGGCGGACAGCGCGGCGGCGGACAGAGGGGAGGCTTCTGATGAACGTCATTGAAACGACCCAACTCGTGAAGACCTACACCACCGGCAGCACCGAGGTTCATGCGCTGAAAGGGATCGACCTGGCAGTTGAGAAAGGTGAATTCATCGCCATCATGGGCACCTCCGGTTCGGGCAAGTCGACGCTGATGAATCTTCTCGGATGCCTCGATACGCCTACCTCCGGCTCCTACCTGATCGACGGTGTTCGCGTCGACGGCATGGACCGCAAC
This sequence comes from Thermoanaerobaculia bacterium, assembly GCA_036264035.1. GTDB lineage: Bacteria > Acidobacteriota > Thermoanaerobaculia > Gp7-AA8 > Gp7-AA8 > JADGNZ01. Next base: position 10,856 of record DATART010000474.1, read on the forward strand.
GCCCTCGCAGCGCTGCGCAACGAGAAGATCGGTTTCGTCTTTCAGGGCTTCAATCTTCTGCCGCGTACCAGCGCTCTGGAAAACGTCGAGCTGCCGATGCTGTACGACCGGAGCGGCAAAAAGCGCGATACACAAGCGCTAGCCACCGCCGCGTTGCAGCGTGTCGGCCTCGGCGATCGGCTCGATCACCAGCCGAGCGAATTGTCCGGCGGTCAGCAGCAGCGCGTCGCAATCGCCCGCGCTCTGGTGACTGAGCCGGCCATCATCCTCGCCGACGAACCGACCGGGAACCTCGACACGCAGACGTCGATGGAAGTCATGGCGCTATTCCAGGAGCTCAACGAACAAGGCATCACCATCGTTCTCGTGACGCACGAGCCGGACATCGCCGTCTACGCGAAACGGATCGTGGAAGTCCGCGACGGCCGCATCCGCCGCGACGAGCCGGTGAAGTCGCGCCGTTCCGCCGCGTTCGATCTCGAGCACTTCGAGGAAAGGGAGGTCGCATGAAATCCAAGACACTCGTGAAGCTGGCCACGCAGAGCATCCTGAAAAACAAGATGCGCGCCGCGCTGACCATGCTCGGCATCATCATCGGTGTGGCCGCGGTGGTCGTGATGGTGGCCGTCGGCTACGGCGCCCGCACGCGCATCCGCGCCCAGATCAACAACCTCGGCACGAATATGATCGTGATCACCCCCGGCGCCGCGCAGCAGGCCGGCGTCAGCCAGGGTGCGCAGGCGTTCCCGAATCTCAGTTTGAAGGACGTCGACAAAATCCGCGCCGAGGCGCAGACGGTGAGCGCGGTATCGCCGGTCATCGTCAGCCGTACCGCTGTCATCGGTCCGTCCGGAAACTGGCGGACGCAGATCAACGGCGTCGATACCGACTTTCAAACGATCCGCGACTGGCAGACGTCCTCCGGCGATTTCTTCACCGCCGACGACGTTCGTTCGATTCACAAGGTGGTCGTCCTCGGCAATACGGTCGCGCAGAATCTTTTCCCGGGACAGGATCCCGTCGGCTCCGAAATCCAGATCCGCAACTCGGTCTACAAAGTCGTCGGCGTGCTCGCGCCGAAGGGCCAGACCGCCAGCGGCAGCGATTCCGACGACGTTGTCCTGATGCCGTACACAACCGCGTCGGCCACTCTCTCCGGCCGCTCGTTCATCCCGCAGATTTTGGCCAGCACCGCGAACGGTCAGGACATCCCCGCCGCACAGGAAGAGATTCGTACGCTCCTCCGCGAGTCGCACAAAGTGAGCGACGGCAACGATGACTTCACCGTGAAAAATCAGGCCGACCTGGCCTCTGCCGCCGAAAGCTCGACGCAGGTGATGACGCTGCTCCTCGCGGCGATCGCCTCGATCTCGCTGCTCGTCGGCGGCATCGGCATCATGAACATCATGCTCGTCTCGGTCACGGAGCGGACGCGCGAGATCGGCATCCGCATGGCCATCGGCGCGCGCGGCTCCGACGTCCTCACGCAATTCCTGGTCGAGAGCATCGTCATGGGCATCCTCGGCGGCGTGGCCGGACTCCTGTTCGGCTACGCCGGCGCCAAGATCGTCGGCCACTTCACCGGATGGGAGACCGTGATCTCCCCCATCATCATGATCATCGCCGTCGGCTTCTCCGGCGCCGTAGGCGTCTTCTTCGGCTACTACCCCGCAAGAAAAGCCGCGGCGCTGAATCCGATTCAGGCGCTGCGCTACGAGTGATGTGAAACGAGAGCGGCGAATACAGCCGCTCTCGTTTCAGCTCGCTTTGCGCAACGATTTCGGAAGGCTTCGAAGGCGTGACCCCGCTCTGTGGAGATCGACAGCACGTTGCGCGTTGAGCCAGAACTCAGCAGTCGTTCGGAATGTCGCGCCAAGCTTCAGCGCCATTTCGGCGGTAAGCGCCGAGCGGCCGTTGACGATTCGGTTGATCACCTTCACGTCACAGCCAAGATGATCCGCGAGCACCTGCTGCGTCATCTCGAGCGGTTCGAGAAACTCTTTGCGGAGGATTTCTCCTGGTGTCGTAGGCATTCGTTTCTTCATCGGATCCTCTTAGTGATAATCGACGACATCAACATCTTCAGGGCCTTGCTCCGTCCATCGGAAGACGATGCGCCACTGGTCGTTCACGCGGACACTGTGAAATCCGACCCAGGCACCTTTCAGCGCTTCCAGCCGATTTCCGGGTGGCGATCTGAGGTCGCGTAGATCAGCTGCGTAATCGAGCATGTCCAATTTGCGGAGCACGATGGAGCTGATTTGTCGCCATCCAACGCGGGCGCCGATGCGCCCGCTCTCGAAGAATGCCCGCACGCCATCGTTGTCAAAGCTCCGAATCGCCAACGCGGCCAGTATACCTCGAAGCGGTATAAGTGCACTACGTCACCCTCCGCCGCACTCCGCCTCTCCGCGAGCTCCGCGTGATCACTTCTTCGTTAGATTGACAGAAACCGTATCCGGCACCCGGTTGTAGATCGCTCCATCCGCGCCGTCGACGATCCATCCGATGATGCCGCCGATGGCGAGATTGCCCCAGGTCCACCCCGAGATCGACTTCGCGAACGCGACCTTCGCGTCCTCGTAGCCATCTTTCGAGACTGCGAGCGTGCATGGCTCCGCGTTTCGCTTCAGATTGACGGTGACGGGCGTTTGGCCGGCGTCCTTTGTCCCGTTTCCGCAATCGACAGAGACGTTCGCGCCGGATGGGCTGGAGTTGACTGGCACCTGCTGGTAGCGGCCGTGCGCGACGGACGCGCAGCGGGAGGCGAGACCGACGACACCGATCATCACAATCAATCTCTTCATCATTTCCCCTTTTGTCATGGCCTTCTCCGGCGACGACGCATTCGCGCGTCCCAGACCCATTTCCAGCGCGCGCGAACGGTCGTCGGGGAGGAGGCGATCTCACAGACACCTCTTCGTTTCGTTTGTGGCGTCACTTCAGCCGTAAGGCCTGCTCGACGGCCGCCCGCAACGTGGCAATCTCCTCGCGCAGCGCGGCGATCTCGCTGTTCGTCGCCTGTCCCTCGGGGATGAGAAACCACGCCGCCAGCGCCGCGGAGAACGTCCCGAAGAGGCCGACGCCCGCAAGCATCAGCAAAGTCGCCACGGCACGACCTTCGGTCGTGACGGGATAGCGGTCCCCATAGCCGACCGTTGTAATCGTTGCCAGCGACCACCAGATCGCATCCTCGGCGGTATGGATGTTCGAATCCGGCTGCACTTCGAAATGCAGGACGGCCGTGCTGGCGAAGATGACCAGAATCAGCGCGAGCAGCGCTGCCGCGGCAACGGTCGACTGCGTCCGCTTCCGCAGAATCGCTTCGCCGAGGAGTCGCGTGGCGCGAAGACCGCGAAGCACGCGTGAGATTCGCGCGATTCGCGCCAGCCGTCCCCATCGCGCGATGTGCAGCGTCGGAATCGACGAGAGGACGTCGAGCCATCCCCAGGTCAGCAGATATCGGCGGCGCTTCGGCGCCCGCCACACCGAAACGAAAAAGTCGACGCCAAACGCCAAACAGATCGCGAAGTCCGCATAGTCGAGCACGAGCTCGATCTGCGGATCATGCCGAAACGCGTTCTGCACCACGATCCCGACCAGGGCAAGGACACACAACGCCAGCATGAACAGGTGGTACACCGGCGCGATATGAAGGTGATGCTTCTCGGTCGACACGTCGAGCCTAACGACACCTTCCGCGCGGAAAGGTGTCGGAAGCGAGGATGAAATTCGGTATCCGCACACCCTCGCTTCGCAAGCGATTCGCCGCACGCACCTCGCTCAGGCGCTACGTCCGCCACTCCCTCGGCTTCAAGGCGCCGCGCGGGTGGGGATGGCTGACCAATCCGCGCCGCGCTGCGTACAACCGCGTCTACAACCGGACCACCGTGGGCTGTGCCGTCGTGGTCATGGCCGTGCTCGTGTTGATCGTGGCGCTGGCTATTTGCGGGCTTTCGAGCCTACATCTGCCATTTGAAAGCAAAAATGAAGAGCCAGCACTCATCGCGCTGAGTTAGGCCGAGAGATAGGTCAGATCGCCCGAGTACTCATCGAGAGTGGCGAAGCCTTACACGAGGTTGGCGACGCCTTACACGAGGTCGCGGATGGTTTTCTGTCGTTGCTGAACCTGAAAGTCGAGGTTGACGGCGCCTTTGAGCAGGTTCGGGGCCGATTCGATGAGGTTCGTGGCGCTTTCGATGAGGTTGATGGACGATTCGTCCAGGTTCGCGAGGCTTTTCAATACGTTGTGAACCTATTCGATGAGGTTCGCGAGGCTTTTCAACAGGTTGTGAACCTGTTCGATGAGGTTCGCGAGGCTTTTTAACAGGTTGTGACCCTGTTCGATGAGGTTCGCGAGGCTTTTTAACAGGTTGTGAACCTGTTCGATGAGGTTCGCGAGGCTTTTCAATAGGTTGTGAACC
>DATART010000102.1:0-1540 GCA_036264035.1 Thermoanaerobaculia bacterium
TCAGGCAGCGGCGAAAGGACCTCCGGGAAATCGCTGACTGTGACGATGACGATACGTGCTGCCTTTTTTAATGGAAGCGTCCCATTCGACTCGCGCACGAGCGTGACCGCGCGGCGCGCTATGCTCGCGGCGAGGTCGCGATGCTCTTTCGTATCGAGCCCCCGGAAGATTTCGTCGGGCGTCCCCACTGGCGCGCCCGCGAATGCCTTCGCGTCGAGAATGCGCCGCACCGATTCGTCGATGCGCGCTTCGCTCAGACGCCCGCTCGCTACCGCCGCTTTTACCGCCTTGATCGCTGCATCGACATTCGGCGACATCAGAATCTGGTCCTGGCCGGCCTCGATGGCGCGGATCGCCGCCTCGCCCGCGTCGAAGTGCTCCGTGATGCCGCCCATGTCCATGGCGTCGCTGACCACGAGGCCGTCGAACTTCAAATCGTGCCGCAGCAGTTCGCCGACGATCTTCTTCGACGTCGTCGCCGGCATCGTCCCGTTCTGCGGAACCTCGGACTCCGCCGTCCCATATGGATTCTCGCCAACTCCCGGACGCCGCACCGGAACCAGCTCGCTGTCCAACGCCGGAACGGCGAGATGTCCGATCATGATCGACTTCACGCCGGCATCGATCGCGGCGCGGAACGGCAGCAGTTCGACCCGCTCCAATCGCGCGCGATCGACGTTCAGAATCGGCAGCGAGCGATGCGAATCGACGTGCGTATCGCCATGCCCCGGAAAGTGCTTGGCCGTCGCAAGCACATGTTCGGCCTGGATGCCTTTGATGAACGCCACGACGAATTTGCTGACCTCCGCCGGATCCTCTCCGAAGCTGCGCGCGTTGATGACCGGATTGTCGGCGTCGACATTCACATCCGCGATCGGAGCGTAGATGTGGTTGACGCCCACCAGCCGCGCTTCCCGCGCCACCACTCTTCCCTCCGCTTCCGCGAGAGCCGGATCTCCTGTCGCCGCAATCGCCATCGCCCACGGCCAGAAGGTCGTGTCGAGGAATCGCATCCCCATCCCCGACTCGAGGTCCGCGCTCACCAGCAGCGGCACGCGCGCCTCGCCCTGCAGTCGCGCCGTCAATTGCGCCGTCTCGTAGACGTTCGACATCGACCACATCACGCCGCCGGCAAGGTTCTCGTGAACCTGCCGCCGCAACTCCTGATACGCCCACGACGACTCCGGCATGAACACACCATGGCCGAGGATGACGAACATCTGCCCGACTTTTTCGTCGAGCGAGAGCTCGTCAACGCGGATCGCATGATGTTGCGGGACCGACGCGCACATCGAAGCCGCAAAGGCTAGCACGGCAGGAACAACCGATCGGACGCGGCGCAAGTGCGGAGAAGGATAACCTGTCGTCCTGAGATCCGAAGCAGAGGAGGCGCGAAGCGTCACCGGCGGAGGACAGTCGAAGGACCTCCGAAGTGCTTGCATCGTGAGGGGGGCGACCCTCAAAGTGGAGCGGAGACCTTGAAAAGTTAAGGTCTGACCTTGAAAAGTTAAGGTCTGACCTTGAAAAGTTAAGGTCCGAC
>DATART010000077.1:0-2601 GCA_036264035.1 Thermoanaerobaculia bacterium
AACCTCTTCGACTTCGCCGGCATGATCATCAAGCGCTCGCTGCCCGCGGCAACCGTCGGACGGCTGCTCTTTCTGTCGCTGCCGCACATCGTCGTCCTGACCGTGCCGATGTCGCTGCTGTTCGGAATCCTGATCGCGATCGGCCGTCTCTCGTCCGACTCCGAGATCATCGCCATGCGCGCCCTCGGCATTTCCACGCGCACCATTTACCGGCCGGTCTTCCTCTTCAGCTTCCTCGTGTTTCTGCTCAATCTCTACCTGATGAACTTCGTCCTGCCGCGCGGCAACGCCGAATTCTCGGCGCTGCGGTCGGAGATCTTCACCTCGCAGATCGAAAAGGAGCTCCGGCCGCGCGTTTTCTACGACGAGTACGAAAACCTCACGATCTACGTGAACGACGTCGATCCGAAGACGCTGCAGTGGAAAGGCGTGTTCGTGGCCGACAGCCGGACAGCCGATGAGACGCGCACCGGCACGAGCAGCGGACCGGTCACGATCGCCCAGCAGATTCAAGGCGCGAAGAGCGAGGCCGCGCAGCCGGCGCAAATCCTGCCGCAGCGGTCGAGCAACAAGATCATCGTCGCCGAAACCGGCAATCTATCGATCATCGAGCCGCACAACCAGGTCTGGCTGAATCTGAGGACTGCCGAGACGCATCTCTGGGATCCGAAGAAACCGGACCGCTACGACCTGAACAGCAACGTAGCGCAGCGAATGCGGCTGCCGGACAAGTATTCCGACGCGAATGGCGGCTATCAGCGCTCGCTGCGTGAGATGAGCTTCCGCGAGCTGATGGAACAGGCGCGCTGGTCGCAGTACTCGAACGACCTCGACGCACGCGAGACCTATTGGGCGGCGAAAGTCGAGATGAACAAGATGTTCGCGATCCCGTTCGCGTGCATCGTCTTCGGCATCCTGGGGCTGCCGCTCGGCATCACCAATCGGCGCGGCGGCAAAAGTTCAGGGTTCTCTTTAAGCATCGCGATCATCCTTATTTACTATGTGTTGATCAACAACGGCGAGCATCTGGCCGACACCGGCAAGGTTGCGCCGGCCGTGGCGATGTGGGCGCCGAACCTTGCGCTGCTGGCGCTGGGCATCTACCTGCTGATCCGCGCCAACCGCGACACGGGGGCACAACGCTCCGACGCCGGCATCGTGCGGCGCATCGTTCAGGCGTTCAAGAACCGGAAGCAGCGCGCGGCCGCCGGCGCCGAGCCCGACGAAGGGCTGGCAATTCTCAGCCGCTTCGACATCACCTTTCCGAACACGCTGGACCGCTACATCATCCGCGAGTTCCTCAAGATCCTGACGCTCGTGCTGGTTTCGACGATGGCGCTTTTCATCATCGTCGACTACACCGACATCAGCGGCGATATCCGCGCGAATCACATTCCGATGCACATCGTCGGCGCGTACTACCGCTTCCTCGTCTTCCAGATTCTCAACTACACGCTGCCGATCTCGGTGCTGGTCTCGACGCTGGTCACCTTCGGCATCTTCTCAAAAAACAACGAGGTGACGGCGTTCAAGTCGGGAGGAATGTCGCTCTATCGCGCGGCGCTGCCGATCGTCGGCATCGCTCTCGCGATCAGTTTCCTTGCGTATCTGCAGCTCGATTACGTGTTGCCATATTCAAATCAGCGTGTCGAAGAGCTTCGCAACCGCATCAAGGCGAAGCGCAATGCGACGCGCACGGTGCCGACGCCGCATCAACAGAAGCTTTGGTTCCTTGGCAAGGGCCGCTACATCATCAACTTCCTGGCCTACGACCGCGATGAGAAGGAGTTGTCGCAGGTGCAGGTGTTCGAGTTCCATCCGACGAAGTTCCGCCTGACGCGGCGGGTCTACGCGGAGCACGCGCGATGGGACGGTGTCGGCTGGGCCTTTTCGAACGGCTGGATGCGATCCTTCGGCGACGACGGCAGCTCGACGCTCGCGCCGATCACGCGCCCGTTACGGCTTTACTACAGCGAACGCCCCGAGGATTTCGCGACCGAGGCGCGCGCGCCGGATCAGATGACCTTCGCGCAATTGCGGCGATACATCGAGGCGATCCGGAAGTCGGGCTACGCGGCCGAGGAGCTTTCGGTGAAGCTCTACACGAAGACGTCGTGGCCGTTCATCAGCACCGTGATGGCGTTGATCGCGCTCCCCTTCGCCTTCCGCATCGGCAAGCGCGGCGCCCTCTACGGCGTCGGCATCGGCCTGATCCTCGGCATCCTCTACTGGATGATCTTCGCGGTCTTCACGAAATTCGGCGAAGTCGGCAACCTGCCGGCGGTGCTGTCCGCGTGGAGCGCGAACATTTTGTTCGCAATCGCCGCGGTGTATTTGTTTCTGAATGTGGAAACGTAGCAACTGTCATCCTGAGTGAGAGGGTGTGCGGAAATCGACGATTTCGCCTCGGTTGCGCGCGAAGGCGCGCTTGACAATGCAGCCCCGCGCTCGGCGCGGGGAAACCGATTGCGAACAGGGTAGTGGCCGCGGAGGCGGCCACTGGAAAATGCTCGCGCCGCGCTAGACCTTATGGCGGCCGCCTCCGCGGCCGCCGATTCCTGCGCGCCGCCAACCCCGCGCCGAGCGCGGGGCTGCATTGTC
>DATART010000120.1:0-2944 GCA_036264035.1 Thermoanaerobaculia bacterium
CCCGTCCGCGCACCGTCGCGGATTCCCACGGCTGACTCGATGTACGCGCCGCTGGTCGACGTGCCGAGGAGGCCGCTGAGACAGCAGGAGATCGCGTCGACCGTCATCGGCTTCTGGATCTCCGGAAAGTCGCCGCGCGCATCGAGCATGCCGCCCGCCGCACCGACGCCGACCAATGTTCCGAGCGTATCGAGAAAGCTCATGAGAAAGAGCGTCAGCAGGATCGGCAGAAAGGAAAGCCTCACCACGCCGGCGATGTCGAGGTGCAGCGCGATCGGCGCGAGGCTGTAGTCGCCCACGAACGGCATCGCGGCGATCGCGCGCGGCGCGTGTCCGTAGCCGAGGAGAATGCCGATGATCGCGGTGACCGCGATGCCGATCAGGATCGCGCCGCGTACGCGCAATCGCATCAGAGCCATCATCATCACGAAGCCCGCGATCGCCAGCAGTACCCGCGGATCGTGCAGATTACCGATCTTCACCGGCACGCCCGTCCCGCTCTCGACGATGCCGGTCTCCGTCAATCCGATGAACGCGAGAAAGAGGCCGATGCCGGCGGCGAAACTGAATTTGAGACTTTGCGAGATCGATTTCGCCAGCCATCCGCGCAGTCCGATCAACGTGATGATCAGGAACAAGACGCCGCTGACGAACACCGATCCGAGCCGCTGCTGCCACGTAATCCCGAGCGCGGCCAGCCCATACGCGATGAACGCGTTCTCGCCCATGTACGGAGCCACGGCGATGGGCCGCTTCGCATAGATCCCCATCAGAATGGATCCGACCGCAGCGACGACGATCGTCGCCACCGTGCTCGCGCCGATCGGCAGCCCTGCCGCCTTCAGAATGGCAGGATTGACGACGATGATGTAGGCCATCGCCACGAACGTGGATGTGCCGCCGAGGATGTCGTTGCGCATGGTTCGGAACTCTATCCGCATTGTCATCCAGAGCCGCCGGAGCGATGAAGCCGAAGGCGGAGTCGCGTAGGACGGCGAAGGATCCCCGGCTGCTAACCCGGATGGGTGGTGGTTTCGCCGCCGCCCGCCCGTTGTTACCAGCCGGGATCCTTCGCCGTCCTGCGGCGTTCCGCGCTTCGCGCGCCACGCCTCCGGCGGCTCTGGATGACAGCTTTACTCCGCCAGAATCCACGCCAGCGCCGCGATCGCGGCCGGTGTCCCGCGCCGTCCTACGGCGCTTCGCGCTCCACGCCTCCGGCGGCTCTGGATGACAGCTACTCCGCCAGAATCCACGCCAGCGCCGCGATTGCGGCGGTGTCCTGCGCCAGTTCTTTCGGATCGACTTTGTCGAGGGTGTCGGCGTTCGTGTGGTGGTAGTCGAAGTAGTGCAGCGGCTCGGGGACGAGGCCGAAGCTGGGAACGCCGGTCTGCGTCAGCGGATCGATGTCCGCGCCTGCTTCTTCCGCGACTTCGAAGCGGTTCGACGAAACAGCCGCCAGAGATTTCGTACGCGTCTCGAGCGCGGTCAGCGCGTCCCCTTTGATCGTCGAGGTGAATCCGGTAGGCGCGGCGCCGCCGGCGTCGGTCTCGATCGCGGCGACGTGCTTCTCCTTGCCATGATCCTTCGTGTACTGCAAGCCTCCGCGAAGTCCGTTTTCTTCGTTCATGAAAAGCACCGCGCGGATGGTGCGGCGCGGCGTCAGCTTCATCTCTTTCAGGAGACGCATCGTTTCCATGACCATGGCCACGCCCGAACCGTCGTCGATTGCGCCGGTGGCCAGGTCCCACGAATCGAGATGTGCGCCGATGAGGACGATCTCCTCCGGCTTCTCGCTGCCGCGGATTTCGGCGATCACGTTTGCCGAGGGGACGTCGGGCAGTGTTCGCGGCGTCAGGATCATGTGCATGCGCACACGTTTTCCGCGCGCGAGCAATCGATGCACGAGCATCGCGTCCTCCGCCGTCATTGCCGCGGCGGGGATCTTGGGCTGCTTCGGATCGTAGCGAAGTGCGCCGGTATGCGGCGTGCGCAGCGACGCCGAGCCGACCGAGCGGATCACCACCGCTTTCGCGCCGTACTCCGCCGCCCGGCTCGGGCCCGCGCCGCGGAACGCGACGGCGATGCGATAAGCCTCGAACGCGCGGTGCGTCCGCACGAGATCCATGTCCATCGGATTGTTGTAGAAGACGATTTTGCCGCGCAGTTTCGCGGCGCCGAGCGTCTTCAGCTCATCGAACGAATCGACCTCGATGACGTCCGCGGTAATGCCCGCCTCGGGCGTGCCCACACTGCCGCCGATCGCCGTCAGCACGATGTTGTGATCCGCGGGCGAAATCAGCCGCGCCTCTTCGCGCCCGCGCACCCAATGCGGCACCATCACCGGCTCGTTCGTCACGGGGATGCCCCACTCGCGGAACTGCTGCGTTGTCCACGCCACCGCCTTCGCCGCGCCCTTCGATCCCGTCAGCCGCGCGCCGATATCGTCCGTGATGTGACTCAGCGTCTCGTACGCACGCGACGATTGCAGCTCGCGCGCGATGATCGAGTCCGCCGTCGATTGCGCGAACGCGGACAACGAAACCAGCAAAGGCAGGAATCGAATGAAGGTTTTCATCGGCGCGGAAGTGTAGCGCGAGACCGATTTCACCACAGAGGCACAGAGGGCACTGAGAAATCCTCTCTGTGTCTCTGTGGTCCAAACCGTCCTACAACTCTTCCGTGTCAATTTGCGCGCGCTGTAGCGCGCCGGAGTAATCGACGTAGATCGACTTCCATTCGCTGAACACGTCGATGCCGGCGATTCCGGCTTCGCGATGACCGTTGCCGGTTTGCTTTGTTCCGCCGAACGGTAGATGAACCTCGGCGCCGATCGTCGGCGCGTTGACGTAGAAGATGCCGGTGTACATGTCGCGCATGGCTACGAAAGCCTTGTTGATGTCGCGCGTGTAGATCGACGACGACAGACCGTATTTCACGCCGTTGC
>DATART010000107.1:0-1999 GCA_036264035.1 Thermoanaerobaculia bacterium
GAAAGAAATGCAGGCGGCGAAGTAAATCGATCGTTTACGACCGCACGTATGCGCGTCCGCCGTGCAACTCATCCGATTCGTCGCGGAAGTAGAGGCGGAGGAGGTAGTCGAGCGCGAGGGCGAGGCCCTGGCGCTCGCGGAGCGTCGCCAGCAGCGGGACCGACAGCGCGCCGAAGAAGAAGGCGGTGCTGAGCCAGCCGTTCGGATGGATGCCGAAGTAGAGGATGGCGATGCCGGCCAGCAGCGGGATACGGTCGGTGATGATCATGAACATCAGCGTGTCGCCGTAGTCGCGCTGGTAGAGCAGGCCGCATTCGGAGCAGCGCTCGTGGGTTTTGAGTAATCGCGCGAAGAGTTGCCCTTCACCGCAACGCGGGCAGCGGCGTCGCAAGCCGCGCATGAGGGCGGTTCGGACGGGCGTGCGGAACGCGGCAGTGGTCTCCATTGGTGCGGAGTAGAACGATCGGCGCGGCGGCGCGATTCCGATTTGCCGGTGACAAGCCGCTGGAGTCTTTTGCAGCGCACGAGGGTTAGGATCGCGGCGCGATGTCCAACCTCTCCCGGCCGATCAGGATCATGCACGTCATCACCGGACTTGCCGCCGGCGGAGCGGAGCGGACGATGATCAATATTGCGCGCGGGCTCGATCCAAGCCGTTTCTCCTCACGGGTCATCTCGCTGTCGCGCGATCGCGTGCTCGCGGCTGAGCTTCACGCGGCGGGTATCGAATTGACGATGCTCGATGCACGGCCGTTCGTTTCCTTCGGCATCGGGCCGCTTCGCCAGGTCGCGCAGCTTCTGCGCCGCGAAACGCCGGACATCGTTCAGACATGGCTTCCCGACGCCGACCTCGTCGGCGGTATGGCGGCATGGATGACCGGTGTGCCGGTGATCTGGAACGTCCGCGGCTCTCTTTCCGATGCGGGCTGGCGACCGATTCTGTCGAGCGTTCGGTTGCGCATCGTGGCGGGCGTCTGCGGCGCGGTGTCCGGCCTGGTTCCGCGCGACATCATTTCGATCTCGCGAAACATCGACCGTAATCTGCGCCGCTACCGGCAGGAGAAAATCCGCGTGATCGGCAACGGCGTCGACCTCGATCGTTTCCGGCCCGATCCCGCCGCCCGCGAGTCGGTCCGCCGGGAGCTCCGCGTGGACGATGCCACGCCGCTGATCGGTATGGTGGCTCGCTTTCATCCGGTCAAGGACCTGCCGACGTTTCTTGCGGCGGCGCGGCTGGTCGTTCGCACGCGCCCTCAGGTCCGGTTTCTTCTCTGCGGGCAGGGGATGGAGCGCGAAAATTCGGCGCTGACGCAGATGATCCGTTCTCACGATCTGGAGCGCTCGGTGGTGCGTCTCGGATTTCGCGAGGAGATCGCGCGCATTTTCGCCGCGCTCGACGTTCACGTACTTTCGTCGCGGTCGGAAGGGTTTGGAAACGTGCTGATCGAGGCGATGGCTGCGGGCGTACCGTGCGCGGCGACCGACGTCGGCGAATCGCGTTTCATCATCGGCGATACCGGCCGCATTGCGCCGCCGCGTCATCCGGCCGCGCTGGCCGCCGCCGTGCAGCAACTGATCGACCTGCCGCAATCGGAGATGGCCGCGTTGCGCGTGCGCGCGCGGCAGCGTGTCGCCGAGCACTTCACCTTGCAGTCGACACTCACGCAATACGCCGAGCTGTACGAGAACGCCGCCCGCTTATGACAATGCCCAATTTCCTCATCATCGGCGCCGCCAAATCCGGAACGACGTCGCTCTACCACTACCTCCGCCAACATCCCGACGTTTTCATGAGTCCGGTCAAGGAGCCGAACTACTACAGCGACGACGACAACCTCCTGCCGACCGCGATCCGTTCACGGGCAAACTACGAGAAATTGTTCGCGGGCGCGAAGGGTGAACGGGCGCGCGGCGAGGCCACGGTGCGGTATCTGAACGCGATCACAGGCGTCGAGCGCATTTACGCCGATCTTCCTGACGTCCGCCTGATCGTCTCGTT
>DATART010000171.1:0-3946 GCA_036264035.1 Thermoanaerobaculia bacterium
CGCAGGGTCGTGGTAGATGTGATCGGGGTGGAACAGCGCGACGAGTACGTTGACATCCAGTAGAGCGATGCTGCTCACGGTTCGTCACGCAGGCGGTTGACAAGTTCCATGGTGAGTGCCGGACTCCCCTTCGGGCGACGCGGCATCAGAGGCACGCCGTTTCGAATCTCCACACTTTCCGGCGGTTCAAGCGCTTTTCGAGCGAGGTCTGAGAGAACGCGGCCTGCGGTAGTTCCCCGATTCGCCGCGATTTCCTTGGCCGCCTGGAGCACGTCGTCATCGACATCTAGTGTTGTCCTCATAGTCACGCATCATAACATCACGCATCAGATGCGATTCCATATCAACACAACCGCGCCACTAGGAACGGCACCACCGTCTCGACGCGCAGAATGCGTTCGCCTATCGAGACCGGCGTGAACCCAATGCGTTCCAGCGATGCAATCTCGGCGTCGATGAAGCCGCCTTCGGGGCCGATCACCAGCGTTACCGGCTCGCGGAGTTGGCGCGGACACGCCTCCGTTGCCTGCGGATGAGCGACAAGCGCTCGCGTGCCGCGTGCGATCGACGGAAGTTCATCCTCGACGAACGGGCGGAAGAGGCGGCGGGTTTCGATCGACGGCAGCACCGTATCGCGCGCTTGCTCGAGGCCGAGGATCGATTGCGTGCGGAGGTTTTCGGGAGTGAGGCGCGGCGAGCTCCAGTAGCTTTTCTCGACGCGCCAGGCGTTGATCAGGACGATGCGCTTGATGCCGAGCGATGCCGCGCCGGCGATCACGCGGTTGAGGACTTTGGGGCGCGGGAGCGCGAGGATCAACGTTAGCGGCAGCGGCGAGGGCGGATCGCGATCGAGCGTGACGTCCATCTCCAGCGCGTCGTCGCCGAGGTTCGTGATCGTGCCGCGGCCGATGCGGCCGTTCGCGATGCCGACGGTGAGCGACTCCCCCGCCGCGGCGCGATGGACGTTGCACACGTGCTGCAGGCGGCGGCCGGTCAGGCGCACGCGCGAAGCGGCGATGAAGTCGTCGTCGAAGAGAAGGATCAGGTTCACAGGCGTTGCAACGATAATCCCGTCCGCATGAGCGTGCAGCCGGATCGGAAGTGGGAGGCATTTGCCGCGCGCGAGCCGTTCTTCGCGGTCTTCACCGATCCGAAGTTTCTGAGCGCGAACCGGACGGCGAACCAGGAACGCGAGTTCTTCGACAGCGGCGAGCTGCTCGTCGATTCCATCTTCTACACGATCCGGAAGCGGCTGGCGTCCGACTTCGAGCCGGAGTCAGTGCTCGAGTACGGCTGCGGGCCGGGACGGCTGGCCATTCCGTTCGCCCGCCGAGCGGGATCCGTGACGGCGGTCGATCGTTCGCCGGCCATGCTCGCCGTGGCGAGGCGCGAAGCGGCGAAGCAGAACGTTGGCAACATCCATTTCAAGACTGCGGAGGAGTTGGCGGCGGCACCGCGGAAATTTGATCTCGTCAATTCGTACCTGCTGTTTCAGCGGCTGCCGCCGGCTCGCGGCCTCGCGCTGTTTCGCGAGCTACTCAGCCGTATCGGCGCAGGCGGGATCGGCGTGTTCCACTTCGTGTACCGAGGAACGGCATCGCGAGTTGTGAGAATCACGCGGGCTGTACGCGAGCGGGCCGGCATCATCAACGGGATCACGAACATCGCGCGGCGCAAACCGTTCGCTGAGCCATTCATCCCCACTCACACGTACGACCTCGATGATGTTTTTCGCATCCTCGGCGATGCTGGATTCGAGAACAGCTACGTTGCGTTCGAAGACGACGAGGAGATGCGCAGCGCGATCGTATTCGTCCAGGCGCCGCCGTCGTTCGCGCCGGCCGATCGCGACGTCGAACCGTCCTCAATGGAAACGGTGTCCGACGCGATGATCGATGTTCGCGAGCTGATTGCACGCACGTCAATCGACGAACTGAATCGAACGGCCGAGGAGTATTTCTCGTCGCTGACAGAGTGGGAGCATCACCTGGCCAAGCCGTTTGCCAAGCCGGACGAAGCGCCGCCGATTCTGATCGGCGTAGCGACCCTGCTGCAAGGGTTGCGGCTTGTGGCGGGGATGACGGTGCTCGAATTCGGCGCGGGCACCGGCTGGCTGTCGCGATTTCTGACGCAGCTCGGCTGCCGCGTAATCCTGCTCGACGTTTCCGCGACCGCGTTGCGGATCGCGCGCGATCTGTACGAACGGCAGCCGCCGATCGGCGATCGTCCGTCGCCGCAATTTCTGACATATGACGGACGTCGAATCGAGCTGAAAGACGCCAGCGTCGATCGAATCATTTGCTTCGATGCTTTCCACCACGCGCCGAATCCGGATGACGTGCTGCGCGAATTCGGCCGCGTGCTGAAGCCGGGAGGCATCGCCGCGTTCGCGGAGCCCGGACCGCGGCACTCACGCACGCCGCTGTCGCAATTCGAGATGCGAACGTACGGCGTGATCGAGAACGACGTCGACATTCACGCACTCTGGCGCAGCGCACAGGGTTACGGATTTCGCGATTTGAAGCTGGCGCTTTTTCACGCCGCTCCGTTTCACGTTTCGCTCGACGACTACGAAGACCTTCTGGCCGGCGGCGTAACGGCGGCGAAGTGGACCGCGGCGACGCGCGTCTTTCTGCGTGATGTCCGCAATTTCTTTCTCTTCAAGGAAGGGACCGAGCGGATCGACAGCCGCAGTCCGTCCGGCCTCGCCGCGGATATCGCAGCGACGATCATCACGCCCGGCGTCGAAGGGCGTCCGGTCATCGTCGACGCCACCGTGACGAATCGCGGAACTGCGATCTGGTTGCCGTCTGACATCCAATTCGGCGGCGTCGCGCTCGGTGCGCACCTGCATGACATCTCCGGCAGATTGATCAATTTTGATCTCCACTGGGAGCGGCTGACCGAGCCGCCGCGCGAGATCGCGCCGGGCGAAACGGTGCGCGTGCGCATGACGCTGCCGCCGCAGGCAGCCGGCCGCTACACGCTCGAAATCGACTGCGTGGCGGCAGGCGTGGCGTGGTTCGCGCAACTTGGATCGCGTCCCGCGCAACTCGCGCTGGAGGTCGTGCGCGCCGATGTATGATGCGCCCGCATGAACATCGAAACCCGAAAAAAAGGCGACGTGGTCATCGTCGACTTTGAAGGCCGTCTCGCCGTCGGAGTGGGCGACGACCTCCTCCCACGCCTCATCGAGCAACTCCTCGGCGAAGGCAATCGCAAGATCCTCCTCAACCTCTCCCAGATGGACTACATCGACAGCAACGGCCTCGGCGAGCTCGTTCAGAGCCTGAAAGTCTCGGGCCGCGCGGGCGCGTCGTTGCGCCTTCTCAAGCCGCAGGACCGCGTGGCCAAGACGCTCAAGCTCACGAACCTGCTCCCGATGTTCAGCGTCTACGACACCGAGGCCGACGCGCTCAAAGCCTTCGAGAACAACTAGGCGCCGCCGTCATCACTTGCCGATCGCCAGCGGCACGCTCTTCGGCAGAATCACGCTCTGCGACTGCGTCCCGTTGATCACCTGCGCGTACCAGTCGTCGGGCTTTTGCGCGCCGGCGTGGTCCTGCAAATACCTCGCGAGCTTGTAGACGTCCTCCTGCGCCATACGAATGCAGCCGTGGGACGCCGCGGAGCCGAGGGAGTCTTCGTTGTCGGTGCCGTGGATGTAGTAGTCGGGCTCCTGAAAGAAAATCTTCACGACCTTCATCGGATTCTTCGGATCGCCCGGTTTGGCCGGCTTCTTTCCCTTCGCCCACTTCTCATTTGGCGGATGCCATGACGGATTCCAGACGATGTGTCGAATCGAGAATGTGCCCATCGGCGTCGGCTTCTTCGAGGTGCCGACAGCCACGTCGTACTTCTTCAGATCGCGCCCGTTGAGACGCACGACCAGGATCTTCTTCTGCGTGGAAACGGCGATGGAGAGGGGAGACTGAATGGCGAGCAG
>DATART010000137.1:0-5577 GCA_036264035.1 Thermoanaerobaculia bacterium
AGTTCTTCGGAAGATTGTTGTCGCGCTCGACCCGGAAGTCGAGATAGCCCTTCCGAACTCCCTGTACGAAGTAGTCGAATTCGACGTCAGTTGAGCCGCTCGCCACCTTGATGACGACGCGCTCGGGAGTTTTTTCTGCGATGTAGAGCTGGGTCGGGGCGCCGACTGGCGTGATCTGCACGGTCATGCGTTCCTTCTCGGTGATGCGGGAGAAGTAGCCGGGGAGCTCAACGATGGCTTCACCACTGACCGTCCTGGCAGTGCCGCGATAGTACGTTCCAGCTTCGGGGCCTTCGAGCGACGCGTAGTAAATCGCTTTCTTCGCATCCGCCGGATCAGGCATCGCGAAGTTCTTCACACCGGTCACGGTGAAGTTTCCGGACACCGTCACAGCGCCGGCGCTGTCGATTTGAAGGCGGTTGGCGTTGTTCGTACCGAAGATCAGGGGTACCGCGCTGGTCGTTCCGATCGCGAGTCCATTGCCGCTGAACTGAATGATCTCGTTCCATCCAGCCATGTTCTGGCCGAAGCGGGTCAGAGAGCGGGCTGACGACTGCGCGGTCACCTGAATCTGCGCGGTGTCCGATTTGGCGCGGAGGATGGCCGCCGCATTCGCACTGGCGTTGGCGTTCTCGACCATCGATACGGTCTGGCTGTCGGCTGTGTTCAGGGCGTGCAGTCTCTCCGAGGGACTGGCCGTGCCGATACCAACGTTGCCGCTCGCGCTGATGTCGATCGAGCTGGTCGGCGCGGCGGGACGGATACGAAACGGCAGCTTCGAGCCGCCGGTCACGTCGCGGACGAAGAAGTTCGCTTCGTTCCCGGCCACGTCCCAGGTCTGGGCCGTAAAGCCGCCGGCGTTGCTCTGTTCGAGCCGCATGGCCGGCGTGTTGCTGGTGGCCACGTGAATGTCGAGTACGGGGGTGGCGGTGCGCAAGCCGAGGCGGCCGGTGCTATCGACGAAGATCGAGTTCGTCGGCGCGGAGCCGGTGATCGTCATCGGAACCGTCGCCGCGGTGATGTCTTCGATGGAGAACTTGTTTGCGCCGCCGCTGGCGGAGTCGTTCGCCGTCAACTGCCAGTCGTGATTCGGGAAGCCGGTCGAGGTTGACGTGTCGTCGAATTTGATGCGGGTGTTGTTTTCCTTCAGGCGGATCGTGTCGAAACCGAAGGACTCGTTGTTGACGCAGTCCAGACCGATGCAGGCGCTGCCCTGAACGATGATGTCGTCCGCGGTGACGACGTCAAGGGCCTTCGGCGTGTTATGGACTGATTGCGTCGACGCCGTGCCGCCGCTGTTGTTCGACAGGCCGACTTTTGTGTTCGGCTCGGACGGGCCGGCGGAGGGCTCGGTGGCGTCGGACGAAACGAGCGAACCGTTCATGATCGTGAACGCGCCCGACTGCGCGGGCATCTCTTTTAGTCCGGCGTCATTCCGGATGCGGGCGAGCGCCGCGTCGTCGCCGGACTCACGTGCTGCCGCGATCTGCGCGCGAACGCCGTCCGAAACCCGCGGTGCGAGACGCATCTCGTACGTGTACGAGCCGTCGGGCAGCGTGGCGCCGATGTCACGGAGTTTCAGCGAGATGCTGCGCGCCGATGCGAACTGATGCGAGTAGCGGAAGTCGTTCGGCCCGCTGATCGTCAACGTGACGCTCTCGTTATCGGAGCCGATCTGGATCGAAAGGCCGGCGGCATTCGCCGTCATTCGGCCGATCGGCTCATGACTTTCAGTGGCCGCGAATGCTGAGAGTGGGACGACGAGCAACAGGATGGAGAGAGAAAGTACAACCCGGGACCGGACGTGGGTAGACATATGCCTCCTCGTTGTTTGCGCCAAGGACGACCACCGGGATGGTCCGTCGTCCGTCACGCGTTGCCGATGATGGTTGAGGAACAAAATAGTCTTTCCGAGGCCAATCGGCAACGTCCTGAAGGAGAGATTTAGAAATTATCCGGCGACAAGGGCGTAAAATCGGCGGGATGGGGCTGCTGCTCTACCACCTGTAGTCTCCGCGCCGTTTACTCCCACTCGATTGTGCTGGGCGGTTTCGACGAGATGTCGTAGACCACCCGGTTGATGCCGCGGACTTCGTTGACGATGCGGCGGCCGATGCGGTCGAGCAGGTCATGCGGCATGCGATACCAGTCGGCGGTCATGAAATCGCTGGTCGACACCGCGCGGACGGCGACGACGTTTTCGTACGTCCGCTCGTCGCCCATCACCCCGACGCTGCGCACCGGCAGGAGCACCGCAAATGCCTGAGCGATCTCGCGATACAGGCCGGCGCGGCGGATCTCATCGATCACGATTTCGTCGGCATTCTGCAGGATGGCCACGCGCTCGGCGTTGACTTCGCCGAGGATGCGCACGGCCAAGCCGGGGCCGGGGAAGGGATGGCGCCAGACGAACTCCTCTTCCAGCCCCAGCTCGATACCGAGCTGGCGGACTTCGTCCTTGAACAGCTCGCGGACCGGTTCGATGAGTTTGAGTCCCATCTTTTCCGGCAGGCCGCCGACGTTGTGATGCGTCTTGATGACCGCGGACGGCCCCTTGATCGAGACCGACTCGATGACGTCGGGATAGAGCGTTCCCTGGACCAGAAATTCGGCGCCGGCGATCCGTTTCGCTTCCTCTTCGAAGATGGCGATGAATTCGTTGCCGATCATCTTCCGCTTGGTCTCGGGATCCTCGACGCCGGCCAGTTTGTCGTAGAAGCGCTGGCGCCCGTCGACGGCGATGATGTGCATGCCGAGGCCTTCGGAGAGCCGCGACATGACCTGCGTCGCTTCGTTCTTCCGAAGCACTCCGTTGTCGACGAAGATGGCCGTGAGCTGATTGCCGATCGCCTCGGCCACGAGCAGCGCAGCGACCGAGGAGTCGACGCCGCCGCTGACCGCGGCGATGACGTTGCGATCGCCGACCGTGGCGCGGATTTCTTCGACCTTGCGCTTGCGGTAATCGCCGAGGTCCCACGACGGAGTGCAGTGCGCGATGTCGAAGAGGAAGTTGCGCAGAATCGCAGTCCCCGCTTCGGTATGCGTCACCTCGGGATGAAACTGGATGCAGTAGCACTGCAGTTGCGCGTTTTCGAAAGCAGCGAGTGGCGCGTTGGCAGACGATGCCGTGACTCGGAATCCGGCAGGAACGCGCACGATCTTGTCGCCGTGACTGGCCCAGACGCGTTGGTGCGCGGGCGTGCCGGCGAATAGAGGCGAGTCGTTCGCGGTAACGTCGATTTCCGCGCGGCCGTACTCGCGTTCGGATGACGCTTCGACCTTGCCGTCGAGCAGATACGCGGTGAGCTGCATCCCGTAGCAGATGCCGAGGATCGGGACGCCGAGATCAAACACTTCCTTCGAACAGATCGGCGCGGCCTCGGCGTACACCGACTGCGGACCGCCCGAAAAGATGATCGCCTTCGGCGCGAGCGCGCGCAGTTTTTCGACCGAGGTATCGAACGGGAGGACGACGGAGTAGACGCGTTGTTCGCGGACGCGGCGGGCGATGAGCTGCGTGTACTGAGAACCGAAATCGAGGACGAGAACGGTCTCGGACACTACAGAAGGTTCCGCAGTTCTTTGCCCGGTTTGAAGCGGATCGTATTGCCGGGCGGGATCTTCACTTCGACGCCGGTCTTCGGATTGCGACCGATCCCTTTTTTGCGCTGCTTGACCTGGAACACGCCGAAGCCGCGGAGCTCGATGCGCTGCCCGCGCGCGAGCGCGTTACGCAATCCTTCGATGACCGTGTCGACCGCCTGGGCCGCCTTCACGCGCGAAATTTCGGATGTTTCCGCGACCTTGTTGACGATGTCCGCTTTGATCATGGCCGCGGATTATAACCTCTTCCGAATGAGCGACTCACAGCGACATCGCATCGACAACTGGCTGAAGCACGTCTGCCTGATCAAGCATCGTATGGAGGCGACGGACGCGTGCCGCGGCGGGCGCGTGAAGGTGAACGGACAGCGCGTGAAACCGGCCGCGCCCGTGCGCGAGGAGGACGTCGTGGAGTTCTACTCCGGCGAGACGTTTCGGCGCGTGGTAGTGAAAGGTGTTCCCGACGGGCAGCAGGCGAAGGAGATCGCGCGGACGATGTACGCCGACGAGACGCCGGTGCAGCCGAAGTTCGATACGGGCGGCGCGGTGTATCGCGAACGCGGCGCGGGCCGCCCGACGAAACGTGAGCGGCGCGAGGCCGACCGTTTCAAGAACGTGCCGCGATGATGCGCGCGATACCTTCGTTGAAAATCTCCGGCTCCGTCAGCAGCGACACGACGATGTAGCCGTCCGCATCGAAATCGAAAAAGTATCCGGGGTGGACGACGACGCCGTGCTCCTGGATGAGCCGCAGCGCCAGCGCTTCGTCCGATTCGATGCGCGGGACGCGGATGATCGCCGACCAGCCGCCTTCCACCGGAAGCACGGTTGCCGCAGGGTCGTTCGCGATCGCCGCCCTCAACGTCGCGAGATTTGCTGACGTCCGTTCGCGAATGGCGCCACGGATGCGCGGCGCGATGGCCAGCAACTCCGGCAGCGCAACCTGCACCGGCGTGGCGACAGAGAGGAAGTTGTCGGCGATCAGTTCGATGGCATCGATCGCTTCGCGCTTACCCGGACCGCTGACGCGAATCCATCCGAGCTTGTAATGGGGCAGACCTGCCGATTTCGACAGTCCGCCGAGCGTGAAGGTGAGGACGTCGTCGCGCACGAACGGCGGCGCGGCGCCGCCGAACGCGAAGGGATGAAAGACTTCGTCGGAGACGATCGGAAGGCCGATCCGTGCGATCGCATCCTGTTCCGTCGTTGAGATGTAGGAGCCGGTGGGATTGTTCGGATTGACGACGATGATGGCGCGCGTGCGATGGGTGATCGCGTCGCGGATTTGTGTTTCGACGACCTCCCATCGCCTGTGAAGTTCGAGCGGGAAGTAGTTGATGTCGATCAACTCGAGCGCGGCGAGATGTTCGAGCAGCGGATACGAAGGTTTCGCGGTCAGCACCGCATCGCCGGGATCGCAGAGCAGCTTGAAGAGAAAGGAGTACGCCTCGCTGGTCGAGGCGGTGATGACGACGTCACTCGCATCGCACGCCAGCTCGCGCGCGACCGCCTCACGCGCGGACGCGATCCCAAGCGGCTGCGGGTCGTACGAAGCCCGTGCGGCGCGCGACATGACCTCGGCGAGTTGATCGAGCGGATAGACAAGTCCCGCGCTGGTCGGGTTGGAGATCGTCAAGTCGAGCAGCGTGCCGCGATACGCCTGACGCGCGACGGTCAGACGGTTCACGGATGCGTCGCATTGCGCGCGTTTGGAGAACATGGAGAGACGCTATCGCATGTGAGCGTGGTTCCGTTTCTTGCCTCGTGGGCAAGTAGAAAGCATGGTGAGTGTCACCTTTTTGTGACACCGAGCGCCTTGCAAGAACCCCCCGAGTCTCTTCGAAGAACCCCCCGAGTCTCTTCGAAGAACCCCCCGAGTCTCTTCGAAGAACCCCCCGAGTCTCTTCGAAGAAACCCCCGAGTCTCTTCGAAGAACCCCCCGAGTCTCTTCGAAGAACCCCCCGAGTCTCTTCG
>DATART010000172.1:0-11553 GCA_036264035.1 Thermoanaerobaculia bacterium
GATTCATCGGCGAGTTTCTGATCCTGGCAGGCTCGTTCCAGACGCATCCGCGCTGGACGATCGTCGCCGCCACCAGCGTCATCCTCGCCGCCATCTACCTGCTCTGGCTCATCCAGCGCGTTTTCTTCGGCCCGATCACGAACGACGAAAACCGCAAGGTGCGCGAGATCGCATGGAACGAGATCGCCGCCCTTGTTCCGCTTGTGATCCTGATGGTCTGGATCGGTGTCTGCCCGAATACCTTCCTGCGCAAGATGACGCCGAGCGTGCAGCAATTGCTGGCGATTACGCGCAAGACCGACGCCGGCAGGGCGGTCATCGCCGGACAGCAGGGACGAGGGACGAGGGACGAGGGACTTCCGATTCCTCGTAGCCTTTCCGCCGCCTCTACGCTCCCGGGAAAGCGGTCACCTTCATCGCTGATCGCTGCCACCACCGTCCCTCGTCCCTCGTCCCTCGTCCCTGTTTCCGGAGGTGTTCGTTGACGCTCACGCCCCTCCTCGAAAACGGCTGGATCAACGCCATCCTCCCCGAACTGATCCTCTGCTTCGGCGGCATCGTGCTGATCCTGTGGGATGCCTTCGCGCCGAAGCTCCGCGGCGTCACCGCACCGCTGGCCGTGATCGTCTTCCTCGCCGCCGGCTGGAGCGAGCGCCTTCTCGTCGGCGGCAACTTCTTCGGCGGCACCTACCAGATCAGCAGCATCACCATCATCTTCGACTGCACCTTCCTCCTGGCCGCGATCCTGGCCACGCTCTTAGCCCGCGCCTATCTCGCGCGCGAACGCTTCGAGCGCGGCGAGTTTTACGCGCTGCTGATGTGGGGCACCGCCGGCATGATGATGATGGCCAAGGGCCTCGACCTCCTCGTGATCGTGCTCGGTCTCGAGCTGCTCTCGATCTGCATCTTCATCCTGGTCGGCTTCCATCGCCGCATCGCAGTCTCGAACGAAGCGAGTCTCAAGTACTTTCTGATGGGCGCATTCGCCACCGGATTCGTCCTCTACGGGACCGCTCTTTTCTATGGCGCGGCCGGCTCGACGAACCTCGCGGTCTTCTCGCACTACTTCGCCACCGCGGATGCCAGCAATCCGCTCCTCACCATCGCCTTCATCCTTTTGCTGTCCGGCCTCGGCTTCAAGCTCGCGGTCGCGCCGTTCCACGGATGGGCGCCCGACGTCTATCAGGGCGCGCCGTCGCCGATCGCCGGCTGGCTCTCGACCGCACCGAAAGCGGCCACGCTTATCGCTCTGGTGCGCATCTTCTCCTCCATGACGCCGGTCATCCAGCAGGCTTCGTGGATGAAGATGGTGGCCGCGCTGTCGATCCTCTCTATGATCATCGGCAACGCCGTGGCCATCGCCCAGCGAGACCTGAAACGGATGCTGGCCTACTCCGGTATCGCCCACGTCGGCTACATGCTCATCGCCCTGCTCTCGTTGCGCGACGAGTCCGTCGCCGCGATCAGCATCTACGTCATCACCTACACGCTGATGAACGTCGGCGCGTTCGGCGTCATCTCGATGCTCGGCAAAAATCAGAACGACCCGCAGACGCTCGACGACATAGCCGGTCTCGGCTTCCGCCGTCCGTTCTACGGTCTGGCCCTGACCATCTGCATGTTCTCGCTCTCGGGTCTTCCGCCAACCGCCGGCTTCATCGCCAAGTTCTACATCTTCAAGACCGCCGTCGACAGCGGCCACATGACCATCGCCTTCATCGGCATCCTGACCAGCATCGTCTCGGTCTACTACTACCTGCGCGTCGTCTATTTTCTTTACATGAAGGAAGGGGAGTTGGGAGTGGGGAGTGGGGAGTCGGAGGCCACCGCCCACGTCGGCACCCACGGCTTGCCGAGTGCAGCCGGTGCCTCGATCTCCCACACCCCACTCCCCACACCCCACACCCCTCTGCTCGACACCGACATGTTCGGCGCCTTCGCGTTGCTCATCTCGCTGATCGGCATCTTCGCCATCGGCCTTTACCCGACACCGCTTTTCAACGCCGCAGGAGCCGCGGCCCGGGCGCTCCTGCCGTAATCCGTTCCTATGTCGAACGATCGGCCCGGCAACTCATCAACAGGTGACCGTGAGACGATCTCGGAGCTGACGACCGGCCGGTTGTCGGTCTACCTCCGCTGTCTGACGTTCCTGGAGTCGGTGGGCCAGAGCACCGTCTCGTCGGGCGAGCTGGCCGAGCGTTTCCATCTCAACTCCGCGCAGATCCGCAAAGATCTGAATTGCATCGGCGACTTCGGCACCCGAGGAGTGGGCTACAACGTCAAGAAACTGCGGGATCACCTCGTACGCGAGCTCGGGCTCGATCGCACCCGCCGCGTCCTCATCGCCGGCGCCGGCAACCTCGGCATGGCGCTCGCGGACTACGCCGGCTTCAACGACCACGGCTTCGAAATCGCCGGCCTGGTCGACAACGATCCCGCCAAAATCGGACGCCGCTCCCGAAGCGGCATCGAAGTCTTCCCCTGGGACGAGCTGCCGTCGATCATCCGCGACCGGCAGGTCGATATCGGCATCGTCGCCGTCACCGCCGCCTCCGCCCAGGCCGTCTACGACGCCTTCGCCGACGCTGGCTTAAACGCGGTCCTGAACTTCGCCCCCACGCAGCTCCGCTCCCGACCGGGAGTGAAAGTGAAATCGGTCGACCTCCGCATCAACCTCGAGTCGCTGTCCTTCTATCTGAAAAATGTGGAGGATGGGGGGTAGGATGATGGCTCGATGAACTTCACGACGACAATCTCTGCCGAGGGCGACGGATACGTTGCGCTCTGTCGCCAACTCGATATCGCGAGTCAGGGCGACTCAGCCGAGCAGGCTTCGGCGAATCTTTCCGAAGCAGTGGAACTTTTCATCGAGGCCGCGGATACCTCGGAAGTCGAACGACGCTTGCGAAGACGCTAGGCGAAAACGAGTCGGCGCCCTTTCGGTTGGGGTGCATCCCGACCCATTTCCTTCGCCACATCCAGCCACAGCGCGGCCGCATCTTGGGCGTTTTGCAGCGCCTCAGCGTGTGTACTTCCGTGAGCCATGCAGCCAGGTAGTTCGGGAACGTCGGCGACGAACGCTTCGTCCTCATCGCTCCAGAAAATGATGATCTCGTATCTGTTATCCATGTTCCGTCTTCGCTAAATGGTACTTGATGAGCACGGAGCGTACCTGCTTGACCTGATAAGCTTTCGCTTTTGAGCCGTCTCGTTGAAGATTGATCTGATCCTCGATGCCTGCTTTTGAAAACACGTGATGACTGCCGCGCACGCGCTCGTTGAAGCCGAGAGAAATAAGCAACGATCGAAGCTCCTCGAAACGAATGTTCGCATCTGACTTGCCGCGCGAAACATCGTCGAGCGTCTTGTCGCGCTGCGTCAAACCTACCCCCCGCTGACCGCCGGCAGGATCAAAATCTCTGCGCCGTTCCTGACCGGTGCGGCCAGCCCGCCCACGTCGCGGAAGCTGTCGCCGTCGATGAAGATGTTGATGTGCGGGCGGACTTCGCCGAGCTCGGTCACGATGCGGTCGTGAACCTTCGGGTAATCGCGGCCTAGAAGGGTGAGGGCGGCGCGGACGGAATCGGCCGCGCCGTCGAGACGGACTTCGCTGCGGCCTCCGGCGAGCTCGCGTAGCGGACCTGGGATCACGAAGAGATAGGACATCAGGACACGTAGGCCGCTTTCACCGACACGACGGCGGGTAATCCATCGGCCAGTTCGGACCAGCGCTTTCCTTCGTCGCTCGAGCCGAAGAGTTTTCCGTTGCGGGTGCCGAAGTAGACGCCGGCCGGATCGAGTGAATCGACCGCCATCGCGTCGCGGAGCACCGTCTCGTACGCGCCGTCCTGCGGCAGCCCTCTCGTCATCGGCTTCCACTTCTTGCCGGCGTTTTCCGTTTTGTAGACGCGCAGCTTTCCTTCGGGTGTGCAGCGGAAGCCGTCCGACTCAAGCGGCACGATCCAGGCGATATCGGGATTGGTCGGATGGACGCCCACCGCGAATCCGAAATCGGACGGCACGCCGTTGGCGATGTCGATCCACGTCTCGCCGCGGTCGTCGGTGCGATAGAGGCCCCAATGGTTCTGCAGGAACATGCGCTCCGGACGCGTCTTCGATTGCGCCACCTTGTGCACGCACTGGCCGAACTCCGGATGCTTGTCAGGGAGGAACTCGGCGCGGACGCCTTTATTCGACGGCCGCCATGTCTCGCCGGCATCTTCCGTGACGTACATCCCCGCCGTCGAAATCGCCACGCGAATACGCGACGCGTCGCTGGGATCGAGCAGCACCGTGTGCAGACACAGCCCGCCGCCGCCCGGTTGCCACTTCGGACGCTGCGGATGATTCCAGAGCCCTTCCACCAGCTCCCACGAATCGCCGGCATCGGTCGACTTGAACAACGCCGCCGGCTCGACGCCGCAATAGAGCGTGTCCGCTTCCGAATCGCGGCCCGGAACGATCTGCCAGATATTTTTCAGCGCCGCTTCCGCGCTTTCCGGAAAACGCACGTTCGCAACTTCCGGATCGGTCCACGTCTGCCCGAAATCGTCGCTCGACCGCAGGAGCGCGCCCCAATGCATGCTGGCCGGCCCGGCCCAGATGCGGTGACGTCCGAAGCGGCCGTCGTATGCCATGCCGTAGACCGCGCTGCCAGGAAAATACGGCCCGCCAATCTCCCACTTCTTGCGCGACTCATTCGCACGCAGGATGAACGCACCTTTCATGGTGCCGACCAGCAGCAGGACATCCCCTTTTTCGGGCTTCACGTGGTGAGTGACGGGCATTTAGTTCTCCTGTCGATTGAGCGTTCGAGGACGCGCGATTGTATCGCCGTCGCGTATGCTCGCGACGTGGATGTGATTCTGTTTGGAGCATCGGGGATGGTCGGACAAGGCGTGCTTCGCGAGTGCCTCCTCGCCGACGACGTGCATCGCGTGCTGGTAATCGGCCGGAGTGTCACAGGACAGCAACATCCGAAACTCGCCGAGGTCGTCCGCGCCGATCTCTACGATTACTCGGATATCGAAGATCGCCTCATCGGCTATGACGCCTGCTTCTTCTGTCTCGGCACGTCGGCAGCGGGGAAGTCGGAAGACGAATATCGCCGCGTCACCTACGACCTCACGCTTGCAGCTGCCACCACGCTGGCCCGGCTCAATCCGCGGATGACCTTCGTCTACGTCTCCGGCAGCGGCACCGACAGCAGCGAACAGGGGAGGGTGATGTGGGCGCGCGTGAAGGGCGCGACCGAGAACGCTCTCTTGCAGCTACCGTTCAAAGCCGCGTACATGTTCCGGCCGGCAGCCATTCTGCCGATGCATGGCGAGACGTCGAAGACGAAGCTCTACCGCGTCGCCTATGCGGTCGCGCGGCCGCTGCTCCCGCTGCTGCTGCGCCTGTTTCCGAGCTACGTCACGACGACGGAAATCCTCGGCCGGGCCATGCTCGACGCCGCGCGAAACGGCGCGCCGTCGCCGATCCTCGAACCGGCGGCGTTCCGGATCGCCAGACGGAACACTTTTTGATGGCGGAAGGAACGCTTCAACGGGCTCCCGTGTTGTTCGTACCGCGTAACAATTCGCCACGAAACATTTCGTGGGCTCGTTCGTCTCAGACACATGCGGCGCCACCCCGCACCCGCTGGCACGTCTAACGCAGCGGTGCAAAATGGCCCGCCTCCAACATCAATCAACGCATCAAAGGAGCTTCAACAGACATGAATCCCACCACCAAACGCATTTTGTCGACGATCGCGATCATCATCGCCTCGGTCGCGTTCGGAGTCGTCATCAGCGCCGACCTCGGCCTGATGCGTCCTTCGCACGCGCAATCCTCGGTCATCCAGACCACGTCGAGCGGCGCGCCCGTCGCTTCAGTCACCATCCCGTCCTTCGCCGATGTCGCCGCCCGGGTCATGCCGGCGGTCGTTTCGATCACATCGACCGAAGTCATCAAGGCCGCCGATCTCCGCAGGCAGAGCCCCTTCGGCGGCGATCCGTTCGAATTTTTCTTCCCGAGTCCGGGACAGGGCAACGGCCGGCGCCCAGGCAACCGCACGCCTGAGGAAGACGACGAGCGCAAGCAGGTCGCAGGCGGATCGGGCTTCATCATCTCGCCGGACGGCTACATCGTTACCAACAACCACGTCATTGAAGGCGCCACCAAAATCCAGGTGCACTGGGGCGCGGACGAGAACGGCGTCGGCGGCCACACCAGCGACGCCAGGATCATCGGCCGCGATCCAGCCACCGACATCGCTCTGCTCAAGATCGAGGCCGGCCAGGCGCTGCCGAGCGTTCCCCTCGGCGACTCCGACCGCATCCGCAAGGGTGATTGGGCTATCGCCGTCGGTAACCCCTTCCAGTTCGAAAACACGCTCACGGTCGGCGTGATCTCCGCCAAGGGCCGCACGCTCGGCCTCGGCGATACCACCCGCTCCTTCGAGAACTTCATCCAGACCGATGCCGCCATCAACTTCGGCAACTCCGGCGGCCCGCTCATGAACATCAACGGCGAGGTGGTCGGCATCAACACCGCCATCCGCGGCGGCGGCGCGCAAGGTCTCGGCTTTGCCACTCCGATCAACACCGCCAAGCGTCTCCTCCCGCAGCTCAAGCAGGGCAAGGTCACACGCGGCTACCTCGGCATGGGCATCGCTGACGTCAGCGAAGACGCCCGCGCCGGATTCGATCTGCCGGCCGACACCCGCGGCGCGCTCGTGCAGACCGTCGAGCCGGGTCTCCCTGCCTCCAAAGCCGGCATCCAGCCGGGCGACATCATCATCGAGGCCGATGGGCATCCGATCACCAGCAACCGCTCGCTCATCGACTACATCTCGTATCTTCCGGTCGGCAGCAAGATCAACCTGACCGTTCTGCGCAACGGCAAGCGTCAGACGCTGACCGCATCGACTGTCGAGCGGACGCTCGAAGCCGACAAGGAAGACGCCACCAAGCAGCCCGAGGAGGTTGCGCCGGCGCGCAATAAGCTGGGGATGTCGGTGCAGGAGCTCACGCCGCAGACGCGTCAGACCTACGGCATTGCCGACAACGTCACGGGTGTCGTAGTGACGGGCGTGAAGGAAGTCTCGCCGGCCGGTGATGTCCTCAACGAGGGCGACGTCATCAGTGAAGTGGCGGGCACGAAGGTCTCGAACCTCGCACAGTTCCGCGCCGCGATCGACCGCCTCAAACCCGGACAGACGGCGCGTATCTATGTCACGTCCTCGGGACGCGGCGGCCAGTCGCAGTCCGGCTACCGCTTCATGCACGTGCCGTTGCCGTAATCCATCCGATCGAAATCGAAAAGCCGGCGAGCAATCGCCGGCTTTTTTGTTGGACAATCGCCGGCGTGGAAGACCTCATGCGTCGCGCGCTCGACCTCGCCGCGCGCGGCCGCTACTCCGTCAGCCCGAATCCGATGGTCGGCTGCGTGATCGTGCGCGACGGCAACGTGATCGCCGAAGGGTGGCATCAACGCGCCGGCGAACCACACGCGGAAATCGAAGCGTTGCGCGGCACTGACGCCCGCGGCGCGACGATGATCGTGACGCTGGAACCGTGCATCCACCACGGCCGCACGCCGCCCTGCGTCGACGCGATCATCATCGCCGGCATCGCCCGTGTCATCATCGCCATGCGCGACCCCCACGAAGTCGCCGCCGGCGGCGTTGAGAAGCTGCGCGAGGCCGGTATCGAAGTCGAGATTGGCGTCCTCGAATCCGAAGCCCGCAAACTGAACGAAGTCTTCCTCCACGCAGTGACTCATCGCCGCCCGTTCGTTGTCCTGAAAGCGGGCATGACGTTGGACGGCAAACTCGCCACGGTCACGGGCGACAGCCGCTGGATCAGCTCGGAAGCGTCACGCCAGAAAAGCCTGGAGCTCCGCGAGCAGTACGATGCCATCCTCGCAGGCGGCGGCACGATCCGCGACGACAACCCAAGGCTCACGCGCCGCCTCGGCCTTGCCTCAACCCCCTGGACGCGCATCATCCTCGACCGCCGCCGCATCGTCCCTCCGAATGCCATCGTCCTCACCGACGGCGGCAACACGCTTCACATCGCCGAGGATGTCGATCCCGATGCACTTCTCGCCGATCTCTACTCCCACGGCATCCAATCAGTGATTGTCGAAGGTGGTTCAAACATCCTCTCCTCATTCATCCGCTCGGGGCTGTGGCAAAAGATGATCGTGTTCATCGCGCCGATGGTTGTCGGAGGCGCTGAGGCGCCGTCGATTTTCAGCAGGAAGGGGGTTGCGAAGTTGCCGGATGGGTACCGGTTTCGGTTTGAGAGCGTCGAGATCATCGGTACTGACTTGATGCTTACCGCGTATCCGTAAGTAAGTTCTCGCCGGGACGCGACGGCATTGCGTCGGGTAGAATGTTGCCCTGTGACTGGACTTCTTGAAAAAGCGATGGCCGAGGCCGCAAAGCTCCCCGAGGAAGAGAGGGAGGCGGTCGGCGCCTGGATTCTCGCCGAGTTGGAGTCTGAACGCCGATGGGACGAGCTTTTCGCCAAGTCGCAGGACGTTCTGGGCCGCCTTGCTGAAGAAGCGCGTCGCGAGTATCGCGCTGGCCTTACTCAGCCTTTGGATCCGGACAAGTTGTGAAGTCCCGAACGACCCGCGCGTTTCGGAAGCTGCTCGTATCGCTTCCGCGCGATGTTCGTGAACAGGCCCGTACCGCGTACCGGCTCTTCGAGGAGAATCCTCACCATCCAAGTCTCCATTCAAACAGGTCCATATGACGGAGCCGGTATTCTCGGCACGCGTCGGGCGTAGCTATCGAGTCGTCGGTCTTGCGGAAGAGAAGGACGTGATCGTTTGGTTCTGGATCGGCCCGCATGAGCAATATGAGAAGGTGATCGCCAATCACTGACCGCATCGATCAAACTGCTTATGCCGAGGTGCTCAACAATGTTCACCGGCATCGTCAACCACACTGGCATCATCCACTCGCTCGACCATCTCGGCTCGGGTGCGCGGCTGCGGCTGCGGACGAGCGATGAAACGCCGCTCGTTCGAGGTGAAAGCGTTGCGGTGAATGGCGTTTGTCTGACCGTGCTTCCGGACGACGACGGTGTCCTCGTCGCCGATGTCTCGAACGAAACGCTTGCGCGGACGACGCTCGGCTCGCTGGCAAACGGCGCGAAAGTCAACATCGAGCGGGCGATGTCCCTCGGCGACCGCCTTGGCGGGCATCTTGTGCAGGGACATGTCGACTGCGTTGGAACACTGCTATCCGTGAACGTTGAAGGGGAGTTTGCGGTCTATCGATGGAGTGTTCCGAGCGAATACGTCCAGCTCGTCGTCGACAAAGGATCCATCGCTGTCGATGGGGTTTCGCTCACTGTCGTCGAGCCGGATGGTGGCAGCTTCGGCGCAGCGCTCATCCCCGAGACGCTACGCCGCACGAACCTCGGCGATGCGAAAGTCGGCGATCGCGTTAACCTCGAACTGGACATGATCGCCAAGTACGTCCGCTCGCTGGTGACGCCGTATCTCGGCGCGGTGAGACGCGCATAGACTGTCGCGGCGTGATCGTTTACAAGAAAACGCCGCATCTGCGCCTCACGCGCGCTCAGGTGCCCGAGGCGCCGTACTGGGCCGCGACGACGATCGCGCCGTACAGCCCGCGCCGCGCCGCGCCGATCGCCATCGACTACATCGATCTGCGCGCTTCGTGCGCTGAGCGCTTCGAAGTCGCTGTCTGCGAGAACGTGCGCGACGATCTGGAGCGGAGCACGGCGCGGCATCCGCTGCATGCACCTCTGCTCATCGATGCGGCCGAATTCGCAGAAGTCATCTTCAGCCGCGGCCAGGAAGCGCTGCAGTTCGCGTCGGAGCAGCAGGTCGCCGCAATGCAGATCATCTCCACGCGCGGCGCGATTCCGAAAGAGGTGGCCGAGGATGCCGTGATCGCGATCGCCACGTGGCCGCTGGAGTTCGACCGCATCGAAGCGCTCTTTGTTGACGCGAGAGAGCGGGGAGTGCGGTGGGGCGTCGTCATCCCGATCATCTTTCCGGTCACGACCGATCTCGCCGCGTTGTCGCAGCTCGCCGAGCTGGCAAAAAAATTCAGTGCATCGTTCTTCGCCGGAGTACCGATTGAGCTCGACGCGACTGCGCGTAACGCCCTCGCGCGCACGCTCAACGGCGACGGCAGCGAAGAGACCTACGAGATGCTCTTCCACGCCGACCTCGGGCCGATCAGGCTCTCCACCGAACGTCACATCGCCGCGCTGGCCGCGGAGATCGGCGCCGCCGATTTCATCGTCCCGCCGCGCTGGGATCGTCCGACGAACTGGAACGCCGCGGTGCTGCTCACGCTGACCGCGACACGCATCCTGTCGATGAACAAAGACGAAGAGCTGGCATGGCGTCTGACGCGATCAGCGAAAGTGGTGGCGCTTCTGGAGAAACCGATCGAGCGCGTCGCGCAGGCCGCCAGCCTCTCCATCATCGACTCGCTCGATGAGATCAGCGTCGACCTTCTGACCGAGTGGCTCGAAACCGGCAGGTCAAGCTTCGTCGGACACATCGAGAAACAATGGCGTCTACGACGGGATAGTGGGCTTTGACGAAGCCCAGCCTGAGCCGACTCTGGCTTGAATGCTTCCTTGAATCCTACCGGGAGAGGCGCAGGATAGCAGAAAATTCCAAAAGCCAATGAAATTGTTAAGTCCATGACAGATCCTGGGAACGCGGGCGTCCCGCCCGCTGCTGACGACGCGCAATCTGCGCAGGAACCGGCGGGCACGATGCCCGCGCTCCCAGGAAAACCGCCGCGCAAAATCCCGATCATCGCGCTCTTCCTCGGCGCGCTCGCGATCGTGCTGATCGTGATCGCCGCCGCGGCGTGGTTCATCGCGCATCGAATCGAACAGTTGGCCGTCCGCGCCGTCACGCGCAAAGAAGAGGCGGTCGATCTCGGATCGCTCGTCACGCGCATCCGCGATCTGAACCGCCTCGAGACAGCGTCGATGCGCGTCGTAAGCGTGAGCACGATCCGGCAGAAGTACGACTTGATTCCGAACGCGCTGGCCGGCGACGAGCTGACGCTCTACTCGGCCGGCGACGTCATCGCCGGCGTCGACCTCTCGCTCCTGAAAACTGAGGACGTCTACCGCCAACCCGACAGCACGGTGGTCGTCCACCTCCCGCCGTCGCAAGTCCTGCTCTCGCGCATCGACAACCGCGCTACGCACGTCATCGACCGCCGTACCGGCGTCTTCCGCCGCGCCGACGTCGGCATGGAAGGCCGCGCGCGCCAATACGCGGAGCAGAACATCCGCAACGAAGCGCTCCGCAAAGGCATCCTTCCGCTCGCGCAGAAAAACGCCGAGGCGCGCATTGCCGGATTGCTGCACACGCTAGGCGCGGCGAAGGTGCGGTTTGACGTCACCACAAGCGCGACGCCGCATTAGGCGCGCAGCGCGATGGAGCGCTGGCGTCCTCGCCGGCTGGCCCGGCGCGCATCCTCGCCGCCGAACCGGCAACCTCGCTACTTTCGCTGATAACCGCAAACGTGCGCGAGATCCCATTCGGCGG
>DATART010000238.1:0-1958 GCA_036264035.1 Thermoanaerobaculia bacterium
GATGCGCGCCATGCGCGGCACCTTGACGGAGGCGGGACCGGAGTCGTCGTATCGCAGCCGCAGCGTCGACGAAAATCTCGATCTCTTCCGGCGCATGAAGGCGGGCGAGTTCCCCGACGGCGCGCAAGTGCTGCGCGCGAAGATCGACATGGCCTCGCCGAACATCAACCTGCGCGATCCGGTGCTCTATCGCATTCGCCACGAGCATCACGACCGCACCGGCGACGCCTGGTGCATCTATCCGATGTATGACTACGCGCATCCGCTGTCGGACGCGATCGAGCACATCACGCACTCGCTCTGCACGATGGAGTACGAAGATCACCGTCCGCTCTACGACTGGCTGATCGAGAACACCTGGGTGCCGTCGCGCCCGCGGCAATACGAATTCGCGCGGCTCAATCTCAACTACACGGTGATGTCGAAACGCAAGCTGCTGCGGCTCGTCGAAGAGAAACACGTGAATGGTTGGGACGATCCTCGGATGCCGACCATTGCCGGCCTGCGCCGCCGCGGATTCACGCCGGCGTCCATCCGGAACTTCTGCGAGCGCGTCGGCGTGGCCAAGCGCGAGAACATGATTGACGTTGGTCTGCTCGAGTTCTCCGTCCGGGAGGATCTCAACACGACCGCGCCGCGCGTGATGGGCGTGCTCGATCCGCTGCGCGTCGTCATCGACAACTATCCGTCCGATGAGACCGAATGGTTCGAGAGCGGAGCGCGCAAGGTGCCGTTCGGCAAAACGATCTTCATCGAGCGCGACGACTTCATGGAAGAGCCGCCGCCGAAGTACTTCCGCCTGTCACCCGGCCGCGAGGTACGCCTCCGCTCGGCCTACTTCATCACCTGCACGAGCGTGGTCAAGGACGACGCCGGCAACATCGTCGAGCTGCACGCGACGTACGATCCCGCCACGCGCGGCGGCGACTCGCCCGACGGACGCAAGCCGAAGGCGACGCTGCACTGGGTCGCCGCCGATCACGCCATCGATTGCGAAGTGCGGCTCTACGATCGCCTGTTCAAATCCGAGAACCCGGAGGAGAGCGGCAATTTCCTGGACGATCTGAATCCGCAGTCGCTCCAGATCGTGCCGCATGCGAAGCTGGAACCCTCCATCCGCGGCGCCGCCCCCTTCACCCACTACCAGTTCGAACGCCTCGGCTACTTCTCCGTCGATCCCGTTTCGTCCGAAGACACGCTCGTCTTCAACCGAACGGTGACGTTGAAGGACACCTGGGCGAAGGTGAAGTAGGCGCAACCGTCTGAACGCTGGCGTCACGCTTCCGAACCGCGTTGCGCGCGAAGGCGCGCTCCACAATAAAGCCCCGCGCTCGGCGCGGCGTTTGTGGACGCGCGTGCAATCGGCGGCCGCGGAGGCGGCCGCCACAAAATCTCGCGCAACGCGAGCATTTTCCAGTGGCCGCCTCCGCGGCCACGTCATTCGCTCGCAATCGCTTTCCCCGCGCCTAGCGCGGGGCTGGATTGTGGAGCGCGCCTCCGCGCGCAACGGGAGCGACGCTACAGCAGCATGTGCATCGCGCCGGCGTAGAGGATGCTGCCCGCGAGTACGCCCAGGATTGCGTCGCGCGCCGGCAGCCGCGTGCCATACGGCGACGGCGTGACGACGCGCTGCAACGCGACCAGCAGCAGCCCGAGGATGCAGAAACCGATCGCGGACCAGACGTAGCTCGGCAGTTGAATCGGCGCGACGCTCGGTCCGACGATCCAGGTCAGCGCGATCATGCCGGCGCCGAACAGAAGGATTGCGAACGTCACCGCGTACAGCTCACGACCTGTCATCTTTACAGCGGGCGCTTCTGTATCGAATGGCGTCATCGCGTCCTCCGGCGCGAGCCTATGCAGCGACAGTGCCTACCGAACCTCATCGCGTCCACGCACGTATGATTCCGACATGAAGCTTCGTTTTCTGCTCGTCGTTTTCCTGATCAGCCTTGCCT
>DATART010000248.1:0-11114 GCA_036264035.1 Thermoanaerobaculia bacterium
CCGCCGAACGGCAGCTCCGACTTCCGGTTGATCCGCAGGAAGGCGTCGACGCCGTCGAGCACGTCCGCACGCACCATCGAAATCTCATCGATGATAAGCAGATCGAGCGCTTCGACGACTTCCTTCTCCTCGATCTCACGAACGTCCTGCGGCATCACCGGCCGTAGCGGAAGGCGGCAAAAGGAGTGGATCGTCTGCCCGCCGGCGTTGAGCGCAGCGACACCGGTCGGCGCGAGGACCACCGACCGTTTCTCCGAAAAACGCGCGCGCAATTCGCGGATGAACGTCGATTTGCCTGTCCCAGCGCCGCCGGTCACGAAGATGACCTGCCGGCCGGCGGCGACGGCATCGAACGCAGCTTGCAGTTGCGCGTTGATCTCGATCGGCTGCGGCTTCGGCCTCGCCAGCCGGCGCCGCGCCGGACGTTCATCCCTCCAGCGCTCGATGGGCGGCGGCTTCTCGGCGCGCTTCGGCTTTTTTGGCGCAGGCGGCTCCGGCGGTCTCCACGGCGTGCGCGTTCGCTGCTCCGGCGACTGCTCTGACGGCTTCTCAGGAGCCGGCTCATTCAGCAGCCGCGCGACCTTCAACGCCAGCACATACCACGGCTCGCGGAGTTCCCACTGACATCCCTCTTTGTCGAGAATTCGATAGAGCTTCCGCGCGTGCTTCGACCGCTTGCGTTGCACCATGCCGGACGGCAACCGCGCCATCGCCGCGTCCACCCACTCCACCAAATCATCGAGCGTCATGGTCGACGACAAATCATATCGATCCCTTCTCGCGACCGCTGAGACTACGCCCGCGACAACCGCTGGTCATCCTCCGCCACTGCGACGCCCACCGCGTTCTTCGTGGTCGACTTCACGCGGTACATCGCCGCATCGGCCTGGCGAATCAGATCGTCCTTCATGATGCCGTGCGTCGGATAGGTGGCGATGCCGAAGCTGGCGCTGATGGAGATGTCGATGTTGTCGGCGAGATGAAATGGGGCGGACGTCATCGCCTTGCGCACGCGGTGGGCGACCGCGATGGCCTGCTCCTGATCGGTCTGCGGCAGGATGATGCAGAACTCGTCGCCGCCGAAGCGCACCACTTTGTCGATGCCGCGCACGGCCGCGAGGATTCGCTTGGCCACTTCCTGCAGCGTGCGCGATCCGGCAAGATGGCCGTGTGCGTTGTTGACGGTTTTCAAATCGTCGAGGTCGAGAAAAATGATGCTGCACGTCGCGCTGTAGCGTTTGGCGCGCTCGATCTCTTCGTCGAGATACGACTCGAAAAACCGGCGGTTGTAGGCCTTGGTCAGATCGTCGCGCATGGCCAGATCGCGGCTGCGCGTGAGTTGATAGATGTTGCTGAGCACCGAGGCCACCGAGCGGAGGTAACGGCTGACATTCGCGGCCGCCTCGTCGTCGAAACGATCGTGCGGCGCGAGCGCGACGCGGATGACGCCGACGAGATCGTGATGCGCCTGCATCGTCATCACGATCATGCCCGCGCCGCGGTCGGCGGCGAACGACTGCCCCGAGGAGAGCGCACGCTGCAGCAGATCAGGCGGAATGCCCGGCAGAAACTCGCCTGTCTCGCGCACGGCTGGATCGGACGTGTAGCTGACGACGTACCGCTCCACCCGCGGGTCGTGCAGAAAGAGCGTGCCGCGCGTGAGACCGAGAAGGTCGAGGACGGTGCGGGTGATGCGCTCGGAGACCGTGTTCGCGTCCGCGATCGTCATCAGTTCATGAATCTGCGTCAGGTACGCAACCTCGGTCTCCAGACCGGCGGCATGAATGACAGTGGCGGCGAGATCGGCGGCCACGGCAAGCGTGTCCATCGGATTGGCGATGAACGCCTCGCGCGGAACGCGAATGTCTCCGGCCCGCCGCTCACCGTTGATCGCGCCGTCGTACAGCACGACGCGGACAAGGCTCTTGCGCGGCGAATCGTTGCGAACATCGGCCGCATCGACGTCGACGACCACGATGCGGCATTGCGCACACTCCTCGCCATCGACGAACAGGAAGCCCGGCCCGTTCTCGCGCAGCCGCGCGATGATCTCAGGCCCGCCGTAAACGCCGATGGAGTGCGACATGGCTGCCGCGGAGTCTACACGCTGTGCGCTCTGCTATCGTCGCTCGATGCCGGAACCGAAAACAGCGCGCGTGAACATTGTTCGGATTCCGGGCGCGGCCGATGACGATGCGGTCGTCATCGAGGAGCCGCTGGAAATCCGCGTCGGCGACAAGCCGGTCTCGGTCACGCTGCGCACGCCGGGCGACGACTTCGATCTCGCTGCCGGCTTTCTTTTCACCGAATCGATCGTGGCGCGGCGCGAGGACATCGAATCGATCCGCCACTGGGGCTCGCCGAACGTCGTCCGCGTCGCGCTTGCCGGCGGCGCACCTGTCGACCTGCAGCGGCTGCAGCGCCATTTCTACTCGACGTCCTCGTGTGGCGTGTGCGGCAAGGCGTCGATCGACGCGCTGCGCGTCAACGCCGAGCCGCTCGATGACGATGTCCGCGTCTCAACGTCCCTTTTGCTGTCGCTCCCCGACGCGTTGCGCGCGCAACAGACGACGTTCGAAACGACCGGCGCGATCCACGGTGCCGCTGCGTTTACGCGCGACGGCGCGCTGCTGCGCGTCCGCGAAGATGTCGGCCGCCACAACGCCGTCGACAAAGTCATCGGATCGCTCTTTCTCGATGGAGCGTCCGCCGACGTCCTCGTCGTCAGCGGACGCACGTCATTCGAAATCGTGCAGAAGTGCGTCGTCGCGCGAATCCCGATCCTGGCTGCGGTCGGTGCGCCGTCCTCGCTCGCCATCGAGCTCGCGCAGGAGTTCCGCCTCACGCTCCTCGGCTTCGTCCGCGACGGAAGGTGCAACGTCTACGCGGGTGAGCAACGCCTCGAGCGCTAACGATACTTCTTTCCTCCCAGAGCGCTCTCTATCTCCGACTCCCGACTCCCGACAACCGACCACGCACGGATACTCAGGAGAGCCACGGCGCGTTCGCGAATCAGCATCGCACCCACCCACGTGCTCGCCGCTTGACCCGTTTGCAGGCTGTTTTTTCGTGAACAGCGTGTGAACTTCGCATGCACTTTCCGCGATTGATGTAACCGGTTACATGGATTGTCATCTAAGGAGCGTTGTGCAGCGTCCCGAAGGAACTGATATCGATGAATGACCACACGTCACGCGCGAGCGAAGCCGAACAGCGGGTCGGTCTGCGGGAGCCGATTCGCGAAATGCTCGAAGGCCTTTCGCTCTGCAGCCCGGGCCCGGAGTACTTCTCAACACTCGTGCAGGAGCTCGCGCGGACGCTCGATGCCGAGTTCGCGTTCGCCGCCGAAATCGCCGGCGAAGAACCGCTCCGCGCGCGCAGCGTGGCCCGATTCGTCGACAACGCACACGTCGCCAATATCGAATACGTCCTCGACGGCACGCCATGCGGCGACGTCGTCCACGAACATTTCTGCTGGATTCCCACCGGCGTCGCCGCGCGCTACCCGCTCGACCGCGGTCTGGCCGAACAGTCGATCGAAAGCTACGCCGCCATCGCCATGATCGATGCCGAGGGCGCCGCGTTCGGATGGATCGGCGTGATGAGCCGCCGCCCGATGGCCGATGCTGCCCTGGTCCGATCCACGCTTCTCATCGTCGCCGGGCGTACCTCGGCGGAATTGCAGCGCCAGCAGGCCACGCGCGCACTCGAGCGCGCGCACGAAGATCTCGCGGCGCACGCCGAGCGCGGCGAAGAACTGCAGCGCATCAACGCCGAGCTGCTGCGCGAGATCGCCGAACGCCAGCATTGCGAAAAGCAGATGACCCACGACGCCATGCACGACGGCGTCACCGGACTTCCCAATCGATCGCTTTTCTTAAACCGGCTCGATCACGCCATCGCCATGAATGCGCGCGAGCACATCTACGACTTCGCGGTCCTCTTCCTCGACCTCGATCGTTTCAAGCTCGTCAACGATTCGCTCGGCCACATCGCCGGCGATGAGCTGCTGCGCACCGCCGCCGATCGTCTGCGCGGCTGCATCCGCCCGTCAGACCTCGTCGCCCGAATCGGCGGCGACGAATTCGCCATCCTCGTCGAGAACATTTCCGACGCAAGCGAGGCCACCGGCATCGCCGAGCGCATCACCGCGGAGCTCTCCCGCCCCTTCACGGTCTCCGACGAGGAAGTCTTCACGTCCGCAAGCATCGGCATAGCCGTCAGCGCCACCGGCTACCGCTCCGCCGACGCCGTGCTGCGCGACGCCGACACCGCCATGTACCGCGCCAAGGAGCGCGGCAAAGGACGTTACGAGATTTTCGACCGGCGCATGCACGTGCAGGCCGTCGAGCGGATGCTGATGGAGATGGACCTGCGCCGGGCAGTCGAACGCGAAGAGTTCCGCCTCGTCTATCAGCCCATCGTGTCGTTGCGCTCCGGCGAAATTGCAGGATTCGAGGCGCTGCTGCGCTGGGATCATCCGCTGCGCGGCACTATCGCGCCAAATGATTTCATCTCCATCGCGGAGGAGAACGGCCTCATCGTTCCGATCGGCGTGTGGGTGCTCAAGCGCGTTTGCGCGCAACTCCGCCGCTGGCACACCATGGCCGGCGCGCCGCTGACCGCCAGTATCAATGTCTCGCTGCGGCAAACCTTCGATCCGACTCTTTGCGATGAGCTCGATCGCGCGCTGAAAGCCGCGCACATCGAGGGCGCCTCGATCCGTCTCGAGATCACCGAGAGCGCGATGGTCGAACGCGGCGCGACCGAATTCTTCGAACGCGTCCAGCAACTCGGCATCGAGCTGTGCATCGACGATTTCGGCACCGGCTATTCGTCGCTCGCCTACCTCGTCACGCTGCCGATCGACGCGCTGAAGATCGACCGCTCGTTCGTCGCCACCCTCGACTCGAGCGACGAGCACTGCGAGCTCGTCAAGACCATCATGTCGCTCGCCCACAACCTCGGCATCGAAGTCGTGGCCGAGGGCGTGGAAACCGTCAGCCAGTTGCGGCAACTGACGGCCCTCGGCTGTGAGTACGCGCAGGGCTATCTCTTCTCTGAGCCGCTCTCTGAGGAGGCCGCGGACCGGCTGGTGACGTCCGGCCACATGTTCAATGCTCTCCTGGACGACTGAACGCGCGCTACGCCTAAGCTGATCGACGCGGTGCTCACTTCGAAATCACCGCGTTCGCAATCATGACCACGTTCGATCAGGATCGCCGCGGTCACGATCAGCGAGACGCTGTCGACGCGCCGGGCCAGCGACGCCCGGTCGCGATCGCACAGGTGGCGCGAGATCAGCGCCGACACGGCCGCCACGAAGATATAGATCGAGATGGTGTGTGGATCTTGTCGACGAGCGTGAAGTCGTCCGTCCGCCCGAGCACCGCCTCCGTCGATCGCAGGTTCACCACCGTCGCGAAAAGCGAGCCGACCAGCAGGCCGAGGCGCGCGGAGAACAGCGTCGGCTGATCGGTCTTGATCAGATACGACAGCAAGGCCAGGAGCAGCGCCACATAGGCTCCGATCAGCAGCTTGAAGAAGATGACCGTCTGGAGCCGCTCCGCGTAAACGGTCACCACGCCGAGCGCCGAGAAGCTCTCCGGCTTGAGCAGTGTCGATCGCCATAGGTCGTCGGCGACCTGCGAAGCTGCGTATCGAAACGGAACGAGCCGATGTTCCACCGCGATCCCATCGCCTCCGGATCGATCCCCGACTGCGCGCGGTCCGGAACGTAGATGATGGTCCCGCCGTCGGACGCCCCCCTCGAACCGGATCACGAAGTTGTGTTCATCGAACGGATACTCGCGCAGCTCCCACGCGAAGGGGATCACGGCCCGAAAGAACTTCTGATCCCACACCTGGCCTGCCTTGACGAGCGTCAGCGTCGGCTCGCTCTCCACCTTCTTCGCCCCGAGGATATGGATCGTATCGAGCGGCCGAATGTTCCCTCCCCGATGCCGCGTCCAGAGCCAGAAGGATGCAGTGAACGAGCCGCCAGTCGGATCGAGGTCATAGATCTGCGTGACGTAAACGCCGATGACGACGCGCTCCGGTCCCGCAGCCGCCGGCGGCGCCTGCGCGCGCAGCGGCAGCGCCGCGAGCAGCGCGAGCACAGTAGCGGCGACGAAGTGGCGCGTTGTCAGGATGCGTTCCTTCTGCGGCGTGGCATTGGGAGCGGATCAATTGTCGCATCATCTGAATAACAGGCCGCCACCGCTGCCACGACACGCCACGGTTACCAATTTCTCCTGGTAATCGTGCTCTCGTCACCACCCCCGCACTGGGCGCCACTCGTCGACGATCTTGCTGCCGTCGATGACGTGATAACGCTCGTACATGGCCGCCGTCAGGCAGGAGTGGTTTGGGATGACGCGCACCCGCGTGCCGACCGGGAGCGGGACGCTCGTCTCCAGCTTGCCGTGTTCCTGCGAGAGCGCGATCAGGCGTGCGGGGAGCGGGTGGAAGTCGAGGTCGCAGACAAGGCCGTAGCCGAAGTTGGGGTCGAGGTTTTCGGGGCTGATGTCTTTTGACAACGCGAGGGCGCCGGCGTCGATGATGGCTTGGTTGCGTTCGGGGTATGACCCGACG
The DNA here is from genome assembly GCA_036264035.1 of Thermoanaerobaculia bacterium. GTDB lineage: Bacteria > Acidobacteriota > Thermoanaerobaculia > Gp7-AA8 > Gp7-AA8 > JADGNZ01. The sequence goes on from DATART010000248.1 coordinate 6,595, forward strand.
ACGGTTGCGAGCACCGAGACCGCGACCTCCCCGCGTGTGCAGGAGCCGAGGGTGGACTGGAAGGCGTCGAAGAAGACGTAGTTGCCGGGGCGGACTTCGTCCGTGTCTGCGAAGGTGTCGACGATCGCCGTTGTCGGCGTCGAGCCGATGCTGCGGGTCAGGTCATCCATGCCGAGCAGCGCGCGGAATCTCGTCAGCGATTCGATCTCCTCGGCGGCGATCCTCCGGATCTCCTCGACGTCGCGCGCGTTGTAGGAGTGGCCGGCGTGCGTCAGCAATCCCTGAAAGTGCATGGCGGGCGACGATGCCATTGCCATCGCCAGCCGCACGCTGTCGGGGTCGTTCGGATCGACGCCGGCGCGGTGATAGCCGCAGTCGACTTTGAGAAAGACGTCGAAAACGACTCCGTTCGCGGCGTGAAACTCCTCTACCGCACGTAGAGCGGCCTCGCTGTCGATGAGAATGTTCAGTCGCTCGATTCGCCTCGCCAACGCCGCCGCGCGCGGCAATTTTTCGGGCGCGATCGGCACCGCGTACGTGATGTCGACGAACCCTGCATCCCCATAGAACTCCGCCTCGGCCATGGTGGAAACGGTGATCGGGCCGGTCGCGCCGCCGTGCTGCATCCGAGCGATCTCGATCGTCTTGTGCGTCTTCACGTGCGGGCGGAATGCGACCCCCGAGGCCAGCGCCTTGTTGCGCATCCTGGCGCAGTTTTGCTCGACAATGGAGCGGTCGACGAGGAACGCGGGCGTCGTCACATGCGAAAAATCATTCATATCGATATGGATGCATTCTATGCGTCCGTGGAGCAGCGCGACGCGCCCGAGCTGCGCGGCAAGCCGGTCATCGTCGGCTGGCCGGGCGAGCGGAGCGTGGTGTGCGCGGCGTCGTACGAGGCGCGCAAATTCGGCGTGCACTCCGCGATGCCGGCCACGCGCGCGAAGCGGCTCTGCCCCGACGGCGTGTTCATCCATCCGAACTTCGACAAGTACCGCGAAGTGTCGCGGCAGATTCGCGACATCTTCGAACGCCACACGCCGCTGGTCGAGCCGCTCTCGCTCGATGAGGCGTATCTCGATGTCACCGAGGAGCTGACCGGGATTCCGACGGCAACAGAGACGGCGGAGACGATCCGGCGCGAGATCAAATCGGAAACGCACCTCACCGCCTCGGCGGGCGTGGCGCCGAACAAGTTCCTGGCGAAGATCGCCAGCGATTGGAAAAAGCCGGACGGCTGTTTCGTCATCCGTCCGCACCAGGTCGAACGTTTTCTGATGCCGCTGAACGTGCGCAAGATCCCCGGCGTAGGGAAGGCGACGGAGAAGATCCTGACGGAGATGGGCATTGCTACCGTCGGCGACCTGCACTCGTTCACTGCCGATCAGCTCGTGGCTCGTTTCGGCAAATGGGGTACGCGGCTGTGGGAGTTGGCGCGCGGCATCGACGAATCGCCGGTCGTGCCGTCGCAAAAGCGGAAGTCGTGGTCGAGCGAGAACACGTTCGCGACCGACATCACGCTGGACGAGGTGACGGCCTACATCCGCGAAGAAGCGCAGAAACTGTGGAAAGCGCTCAGCGACAAGCAACTGACCGGGCGCACGGTGACGGTGAAGCTGCGCACCGGCGATTTCAAAACGGCGACGCGGCGCCTGACGCCCGAGGCGATTCCGTCGAGCGGCGACGACCTGGCGCGAATCGGCGCCGAGCTGCTGACGCGCTTCGACTTCCCTCCACAGAGCCGATACCGCCTGGCCGGGATCGGCGTTTCAAATTTCATCGACGAGGATGATGAAGAGGAAGTCGGGGCGTCGGAAAAACAGCCAGAGCTATTCGCAGGGTGAAACATGGGTGACATCTCCGAGTTCTCATTCGCCGTCCGCGCGTTCCTGAAGACGTATCGGTGGCGGCGGATCGACCCGATTCCGTGGGCGCCGCTGCGGAAGCCGATGTCCGAGGCGAATGTAGCGATCGTGACGACCGCCGGCCTGGTGATGCCGGATCAGGAGCCGTTCGATGATCACGTGAAAGGCGGCGACAGCAGCTTTCGCGTGATGCCTGATGACGCGGACGTTTCATCGCTCATCGATACGCATCGCAGTGAGACGTTCGATCATGCCGGAATTCGCCAGGATCCGAATCTCGCGTTTCCGCTCGACCGGCTGCACGAAATGGAACGTGATGGCCGGATTGGCCGCGTCAACAAGCGCCACCTTTCGTTCATGGGATCGATCACCGCGCCGGGACGGCTGATTCGCGATTCGGCGCCGGCCGCGGCCGAGTTGCTCGCGGCGGACGGCGTCGACGTCGCGCTGCTCGTCCCCGTCTGACCGATGTGCAATCAGGCGGTCAGTCTGATCGCCGCGGAACTGGAGCGACGGGGCATTACGACGGTCTGCATCGTCCTGCTGCGCGAGGTCGCCGAGAAGGTGCGCCCGCCGCGTGCGCTGTTCGTTCCGTTTCGCCACGGATATCCGCTCGGGTTGCCGAACGATGCGGGCACGCAGCGCGGCGTGATCGAAGCAGCGTTGAAACTCATCGAGCGCGATGCCGAGCCGCCGATCCTCGAAACGTTTACGGCGTCCGCTTAAGACCCCACGAATTCTCGGTCAGCCACTCCATCAGCGCGGCGGCGGGAATGGCGTGGCTGATGAAGTAGCCCTGCGCGAGGTCGCAACCCATCTCCTCGAGTCTGCGCAACGTCTCACCATCCTCGACCCCCTCGGCGCAAACCTGCTTGCCGAGGTTGTGCGCGAGATCGATGACGGTGCGAACGATGGCGGCGTCGGCTTCGCTGGTAAGCATTCCCAGCACGAATGCCTTATCGATCTTGATCTCGTCGATCGGCAGCTCGCGAAGATGCGTGAGCGACGAATAGCCGGTGCCGAAATCGTCGACCGACAGCCGCACGCCCATCGACTGCAGCATCGACATGATCGCCAGCGCGTGCGCTGGGTCGGCCATGATGCTGCTCTCGGTGATCTCGATCTTGAGGAAGCGCGGATCGATGTTCCACTTGTCGAGCAGCCACTGCACTTTCGACGGCAGCGTCTCCTCGAGTAGGCTCTTCGCCGATACATTGACGGCGACATGGATCGGCGCGCCGGCGTCCTGCCATTCGCGGCACTGCTGGAGCGCCTTGTCGAGAATCCAGTCCGTCATCGGCTTGATGAGGCCAGTCCGTTCGGCGATCGGGACGAAGCTGACCGGCATGAGCAGCCCGCGGCGCGGATGGTTCCAGCGCACAAGTACTTCGACGCGCGTGATCAGGCCGCTGTGCAGATGGCGTTTCGGCTGGTAGTAAAGCTCGAACTCGTTGCGTTCGATCGCGGTGCGCATCTCGACGACGAGTGAGAGTTGATCCGGCACGCGGGACTCCGGCTCGTCGCGCTCGTGAAACGTGAAGCCGGCGTTCGATTGCTTGGTCGCGTACATCGCCACGTCCGCGCGGCGCATGAGCGTGCGCGCGTCGCTGCCATGCTGCGGATAGAGCGCGATGCCGATCGATGCGCCTACTTCCAGCACCTGCCCTTCCACGAAGAATGGCTGCTGCAGCGAATTGAGAATGCGCCGCGCGGTCATGGCCACGGCATTCGCGTCCAACGCCGACGTCAGCACGATCGCGAATTCATCGCCGCCGAGGCGGGCGACGGTGTCGTCCACGTGCAACTGATTGCGCAGTCGGAATGCAACCTGTTTGAGGAGAACGTCGCCGAAGTGATGGCCGAAGGTGTCGTTGACCTCTTTGAAGCGATCCAGATCCATCAGCAGCAGCGCGATCAACCGCCGGTCGCTGCGCGCCGCTTCCAGCGCCTCGGCCAAGCGATCGAAAAGCATCATGCGATTCGGAAGATCGGTCAGGCCGTCGTGCATGGCCTGATGCTTCAGCGCGACGATCTCGTTGCGGCTGTCGGTGACGTCGCGAAGGAACGCAACCCAATGCGTGAGCTGGCCGCCGTCCTCGACCGGCACGAGCTGCATGTTGAGCTCGAACTCGTGGCCATTCTTCCTCTCCGCCGTGGCCTCGGCGGCAAACGGCTGCCGCGCGAAAACGTGCTGCAGCAGCGAGTCGAAGATGGCGTGGTGGCGATCGACGATGCCAAACGCCACGGGCGTCTCGCCGATGATCTCTTCGCGCGAGCGGCCGTAGATGGCGCAGAAGCCGTCGTTGACGAATGCGATGCGCGGCCCGAGCGCCTCGACCGCCGGCGTCAGGATGGCGATGCCCTCCGCCGCCACGCGTACCGCGCTGCCGAGGACCCGCAACTGGTCGCTCTCGAAACGTTGTTCGGTCAGCTTGCGAAGAAGACGTGACTCCTCTACCGAGGTGGTCCACTCCGTCCGCAGCGAAGTACTGTCTTCAGACATAAGTAAGGGAGGAGATTGTAACCGCAGTTACTCTGGACGGGACTTGCCGGCGATGATAGACCGGACGCCCGCGCTCCCCAACCTCTACTTCTTCGAAAGCTCCACGCTGCCCGCGTACTTGGTCGGATCGAGGAGCGCTTTTGCGTCCGCCT